>JBEIOW010000238.1:0-4327 GCA_040377385.1 Bacteriovoracaceae bacterium
CGAGCGCGCAGGAGAAGGTCCACTACATCACGGAATCTCCCGGTGGTTTCGGCGCCGTTCGCGAAGTGGCGGATGCGATTCGCAAAGCGCACTCGTTGAGCAAAGCGGGCAGCACGCCTCGCACTGGGGCTTGAGATGCGGTACGGGCGGGTATCAGTTCTCTTGATCGGCGCTGCGTTCGCAGCCTCTTGCGCACGCCCCATCACCAAGGACTCGGGTAAAGTGACGGGTGCAAGCGGTACGGGTGCACTTTCGGCGCAGGATCCCGTTCTGCAGGCACTTTGCGGAAAAGAAAATCTCCAGTCTGGGGCCAGCAAGGGCTCGGTGATTTGCTCAACTTGTCCAAAGCTCGACCGGGAGGTGGGTGGACCGGGTGAGGCACTCGTCGTGGCTCGGGAGATGGGTTCGTTCACTGCGGCTGGGAAGCGTGAAGTCCTCGTCACCCTGAGTGGGTGCGAAGCGCATTATTTGAATTTTGGCGGTACGTTTCTCTTGGAAGAGAATGTCTCGCAGCGTGGAGTGTGGCAAAAGAAGGCCTATTTTGAGGGCTTTGTTCCTTCGCGCTGCCGAGTGGTTTCCCGCCCGGGCAAACGCGCTCTCTCGGACGCGATTTTTTGCGAGACTACTTTTGCGGGCGGCGGAAAGCGCCTGAATCGCATTCAGTCGCTCGTTTACGACCCGAAGTCTTCGCGCCTAGTGGACAGGACTCTTTTGGAATTCGGCGACAATCTCGGAATGGGGGTGTACCCGGATCGCAAGGTCTTCTCCGTCGAGAGCCTGGGTTGGGGGGTCGAGACGCGAAAAGATTCGCAGGCTCGGTTGCAGCTCAAGCTTCGTCTGCGCCACGGCGAGATCCCCGCCGACAAGGTGCATGACATCGTCGATGCTCCGGAATCCTATATTCAACAGACCGAAGAGCTTTCAGTCGCTTGGGCCGGCGCGCTCGCCGGCGTGCCGCCGAAACTTTTGCCTGAGGCGAGCTCCAAGGCGGCGATTGCCCGAGTCCAGAGTCTATTGCGATCTGCGGAAGGAACCTCACAGTGAAGATCGGAATTATCGGGCTCGGTAAAATGGGCGAAGCGCTGTTGAAGGGGATTCGCGCGGAAGATCCAAAAATCGCGATTACCGCGACGACGCGCACCGATGAAAGTGCACGGGAGACGGCAAAACGCCTCGGAATTCGCTGCGAAACGGATAACGCCAAAGTCGTGCGCGAGTCGGACGTCATCCTCCTGTGCGTGAAGCCGCACCAAGTCCACTCGCTCCTCGAGCCGCTCGCCGATCAGTTCAACGCCAAACACACCTTGATCTCGATCTGCGCTTCGATCACGACCGCGCAGCTCGCGGAGTGGACGCATGGCCACTGCGCGGTAATCCGCGCCATGCCGAATACTCCGGCGCTGATCGGTGAGGGAATGACCGCCATCGCGCTCGGTCCTAAGGCGACGTCCGCTCATCAGGCGATCGCAGAAAGACTTTTTAAGGCGGTGGGACAAACAGCGAACGTTGAAGAGCATCTCATGGACGGGGTGACGGGACTTTCTGGCTGCGGCCCGGCCTACGTCTACATGATCATTGAAGCGCTCTCGGAGGCCGGAGTGAAAGTCGGCCTGCCGCGCAAGACCTCCACTCAGCTCGCCGCGCAGACCCTTCTCGGCGCCGCTAAGATGGTCATGCAGCGAGCGGAGCATCCGGCGGCACTGAAGGACGAGGTGACGACCCCCGCGGGCTGCACCATCGACGGACTGATGGCGTTGGAAGAAGGAAAGTTGCGCGTGACCCTCATCAAGGCAGTGCTCGCGGCCACGCGCCGAAGCCAGAAGCTGCGCGAAGGCCAGTAGATCGCTTCATTTCGCTAGATCCGGCGAAACAGAGGTGGCAGCTTCATAGGATGCGGACGATCTGGATTCCCTGCCTCGTGGTGTTGATGACTTTGGCCTGTACGAAGAAGCCGACGGAGGCGTCTCCGCAGAGCTCTTCGAACGCGGATACTCTTTCCGCAGCGGCCGCCAAGACCAGCCACGAAGATCTCGCTCGGATGTCTGAACTGGTGCTCGGACTCGTGGACGAGATGCCAGCCCTGAAGAAGATCGGTGAAGAATGCGGGGTCTACGGCATGAATGCTGTCCCTCTTTCTCAGCCCCTGCACGCGGTTTGGGACCAGACGGTAGCGGGGCTCAAGGCGCGGGTCTCGGCGGAAGCCGCCGTATGGGCAAAGACCTGCGAGGAGTCTTGCTCCTGTGGCCTTTATGCAGACGCAGCGGAAGGGGCGGATGTGAAGGTCCCCGGAGTGGCGGAGCTTCGTAAAAAAGCCGAAAAAGGGGTGACCACGGCCCAGCGTCTTCACTGCGCCCAGGCCCTAAAAAGCCCCTGCCAGTCCGAGCTCTTCCAGCAAATTAAGGCTGAGGGTGAAGCGGCCGCCGCGACGCCCGGAATGTGATGCAGGGGCCCCCCTCCTAAGTCTCTGATTTTTTTGGAATAAACAGCGCGACGAGTCATTTTTATGGCTGTCGATTTCCATTTACGACAAGCAATATCGTATATAATAGAGAGAGGTGGCAAATCCCTGTCTCTCCCAGGGGGGCCCGAGTCAACAATGTGTCCTTCTGCGTTGAACTCGGACCTCATCTGTCGTAGATGCTTGGGATTCGTCGAATAGAGGAATCGAGATGATCAAGCTCAACCGGACCACCGAATACGGTCTGATCGCATTACGGCACATCGGGCGGAAACGCGAATCCGATGCGCACGCGGTGACGAGTGCCCGCGAAATCGCGGACACCTATGGTCTGCCGTTTGAAATCACCGCAAAGACCCTGCAGCGTCTCAAAGAGCGTGGCCTGATTCTCTCGGAACAAGGGGCCCGTGGTGGCTACCTGCTTGGGCGTTCGCTTGATCAAGTCACGCTCGCGGACTTTCTCCAGATGATGGAAGGCAATCAAGCGCTCGTGCCTTGCGCCAGCCATGCCGATGCCGCGGAGTCCATCGAGCCGATTAAGGAACCCGGCTGCGAATACTCGGGTAAGTGCGAGATGCGTGGCGTGATGTCGGATCTCAACGGGCGCGTTTGGGGTTTTCTCGCGAGCATCCGCTTGAGCGAGCTGGCTGGGATGTCCGGCGCGGTTTTTTCAGATTCAGATAGAGACGACGCGAAAACGGTTCCATTCGCTGCGGTAACGCGCGCGGGTTCGGTACCTTTCGCGTATTCGCAAAAAATTTCCAGTCTGACTCCGAACTTGGGAGACGAGCCTTAATATGAAACTTCCTGTGTATCTCGACAATCACGCCACGACGCCGATGGACCCCGCGGTCTTGCAAGCGATGTTGCCTTTCTTCACCGACGTCTTCGGCAACGCCGCGAGCCGCAACCACGAGTTCGGTTGGACGGCTGAGGCCGCCGTGGAAAAAGCCCGTGCGCAGGTAGCGGATCTCATTGGCGCGAGTGAGAAAGAAATCATCTTTACGAGTGGCGCCACCGAGTCCAACAACTTGGCCATTCTCGGCGCCGCCGAGATGTACAAGGAGAAGGGCAAGCACATCATCACGTCGTCGATCGAGCACAAGGCCGTTCTCGATACCTGCGCCCACTTGGAGCGTCTGGGTTTCGAAGTGACTTACCTCGATGTGGATACGAACGGTCAGGTTCGTCCCGAGATGGTGCGCGCCGCGATCCGACCCGATACGATTCTCGTTTCGATCATGGCCGCCAACAACGAAGTGGGCACGATCAACCCGCTCGCGGAGATTGGTAAAGTCTGTAAGGAAAAAGGCGTGCTCTTCCATACGGACGCCGTGCAGATTTTGGGCAAGGCCCCGTTTGACGTGCAGGCAATGGGGGTCGACCTCGCCTCCTATACCGCGCACAAGATTTACGGACCCAAAGGGGTTGGCGCGCTTTACGTTCGCCGGAAGAATCCCCGCGTACGCCTAGCTCAACTGATCCATGGCGGCGGTCACGAGCGCGGCATGCGTTCGGGCACGTTGAACGTTCCGGGCATCGTGGGTTTCGGCAAAGCAGCCGAACTCGCGAAGAAGAATCTCGCTACCGAGCCGGCCAAGCTCCTCGCGCTGCGCGAGCGTCTCTGGGACGGGATTCGTAAGGAGCTCGACGAAGTTTACCTCAATGGTCATCTGACCGAGCGGCTGCCGAACAACCTCAACGTGAGCTTCGCTTACGTCGAAGGTGAGTCGCTCATGATGGGGATGAAAGAATTGGCCGTCTCTTCCGGATCGGCCTGCACGTCGGCGAGCCTCGAGCCCTCCTACGTGTTGAAAGCGCTTGGCGTGGGCGAAGATCTCGCCCACACCAGTATCCGCTTCGGCCTCG
>JBEIOW010000490.1:0-2299 GCA_040377385.1 Bacteriovoracaceae bacterium
AAATTCGTCGCCTCGCGCCTAGGTGCCGGAAGTCCCGCAAACGAATTTCGACTCCGCGCAGGCTTCGCCCCTTACCTCGCGGAATTTGATCAGCTCCACTCTTGGCTCATCTTCGAATGGAAGCGAGACGAGCGGATGAGTCGCGCTCCCGTGATCACTCCCTTCGTGAGACTGTTTTACCAAAACTTTCTGATGGAGCTCGGCGTGCCGGTGGGCGGAGGATTCCACATGAACTGGATGGCGCATTTATAATGACCTCAAACGAAAGGACTGAACGATGAAAAAGTTCTCCAAGCGGCTTCTCGTGCTCTGGGTGGCCTCCACGTTCATGACCGCGCCCTCCCTGACCTTCGCCGATCAGATCGAAGTCACCGTCAAGGGCATGGTCTGCTCGTTCTGCGCGCAGGGAATTCAAAAGAAGCTCAAAGCGGAAGAGGCCGTCGAGAAAGTCAGCGTCAGCCTCGAGTCACGGAAGGTCAGCATCGCGACGAAGCAAGGCAAAAGCCTCTCTGACGACGTGATTCGCAACCTCCTGACGGAAGCGGGCTACTCCGTCGAGAAGTTCGAAAGAAAATGAGCGGTGAACCGGAGCCCACTCCGCGCGTATGGAGTCGCACGGTCCTTCCGTTCCTCAGTCTTTTCACTTCAGCGGGCACGCTCGTGTGCTGCGCGCTCCCCATCCTCTTCGTGAGTCTTGGTCTTGGAGCATCGCTCGCGGGGTTGCTCGGCCGGTTCCCGCAACTCATCTGGCTGTCCGAGAATAAGAGCGGAGTCTTCGGAAGCGCGGCTCTCCTCTTGGGGATTTCTGGGATCGCTCTCTATCGAGCCAGGAACTTGCCCTGTCCGATTGAAGCCAAACAGGCGCTCGCCTGTGCACGCGCGCGAAGAGCATCGGTAGCGATCTATCTCTTCTCGCTCGTTTGTTTTCTGGCCGGCGGATTTGCGGCTTTCGTCCTGCCCGTCTTACTTTCCGAATAGTTAAGGCAATCAAGTTCTTGACGATCCGACCGATGAGCCTACATGAACTTGATCCTCGCCCCTCGTCCCCTGGTTGCGCTAGCCGCCCTTCTGGGTATCGCGCTGAGCGGCTGCTCGCGTATCCCTCACGGACAGGTCACGCCGGAGGCCGAAATCCGCAAAGTCGCAAGCTTTGAGCGCCCTGCGCGTCCGAGCGACCTGGATACCTGTATCGCCTGCCACACGGGAGCCATGCCCGGGGTGAAGAAAATCTCGTTCGCCGTGGATAAAGAAGCGGACTTCAAAACCGAGCTTCTGGCCGAAGAGAAAGCGCTCTACAAGTCGATCGAAGAGCGGATTAAGGCCGAGACCCCCGCGCCCAAGCACATGCCGCCTGGCGGGCAGTCTGACGTGACGAAAGTCATGGAATACCTCAAGGGCCTCATTGAGAGCACCTGAGCGCCTCCCCTCGCCGCCTTGGCGCCACTCTCCACCCAAACCTCATCGTTTTGACTCAAGTTCCCTCTCGGGCCTGCCGATCGGTTAACCAAAGGTAGGGTCTGCCGTGAGCACCAACTTGCGTCGTTTCATTATTGTCGCGCTTCTCCTCCCAGGTCTTTGGACCATCGGTTGCTCTTCGAGCCCGACCGAAGAAACCTCGGAAGATGCGTCCGCCGACACCACGATCCCCGATACCGCCGAGGAAACTCTGGCGGAAACGGACGAGGTGCCGACCGCGGACATTCCCTCCGCTGCGCCCGAGGCGTTGACGGAAGAAGCGGCGCCCGATCCGCTCGCGGAAGGCGGCGTCGATACGACGCTTCCCCCGATTCCAGAAGCTACGCCGCCCGAGTCGCTTGCCGCCTCGACGCCGCCTCCTTCCGACACGCCTAACTACACCCAGAGCTACACGCCCGGCTTCAGCTCCGACACCTCCGCGAGTGAAGCGCCTGCGAAGCCTAAGAAAAAGAAACGTTCCGCCAAACGGATCAAGCCCGCCGAGGCTCCCGTCGTGGATCCGATGGCCGGCATGAACCCTCCCGCTCCCCCTCCATCTAGCGGGACCGACATGGCGATGGCAGACATGAACGCAGCACCCGCTGCCCCGCCGCCACCGCCCGTTCCACCGGTTGAACCCGAGTTCGTTCCTCCTCCTCCAGTGGCCGAAACGCCCCCACCGCCTGCCCAGCCCGATGCAGCAGCGATGGACCGCGCTTTCTCCGACACGAATGCCGCGACGGTTCAGCCTTGGTTCGAAAACAAAATGATTCTCGGCGGGATCGCTTTTGTCGTGCTCGCCGGCGCCCTCGTCTTCATGCGGATCTCCCGCGGACGAGAATAA
>JBEIOW010000410.1:0-2801 GCA_040377385.1 Bacteriovoracaceae bacterium
CTTCCAGGGATTCGTGCCGGCGAGCGCCGACAAGATCTTTGAGTCGACCTCGGCGCAAAAAAGTTGATTCAGGAGCCGGATTTCAGCACCGTGCGTGGTGCCAGCGGATGAATCGCGCTCTCAGGGCAGATACTTGGGCAGGCGCCGCAACCATTGCACGTGTCATAATCGATCACCATGCGCCCAACCCCGTGAAAAATCGCGTCCGTCGGGCAAACCGGAATGCAAAGCTCGCACTCGGTGCACCGCGCGTTGATCGAATAGGGTGTCCACACGACCGCCGGGGTTTCCTCGGCGGCGGCGGCCGCTTTCGTCGCGAGATCAGTGGGCTTGCGCGGTTCGCTCATCGGGCCTCCCGCACAGACGACGCGATTTGACCCCAATGCTCGGTCTTCATCGCCGTGATGGAGCGAATGGCCTGGCGATCGCGTTCCGTCAGCTTGGTGGAGTTAATGTCAAAGCGCGCGAGCAGATCCGGCGTACCGACGATCGCCGCGACCTGAAGGATATGGGCAATCTCGTACTGATCGGGCGCGACTCGCTTGATCAGCGCCGGATCCATGTACACGGAGATCGCCTTCTCGACGGGGTGGAAGAATCGCGAGAATCCGACGACGAGCGCCGAAACCTCGCTGTGCCCGAGCGGAAACTTCTTTTTTTCCTGGAGGAGCCATCGTTCACGTCGGAACGAACCCGTGTTCCACTGGTCGGAAAGTTCCTTGTAACTCCCCTTCGCCCCTTCGGCCTTCGGAAACAGCCAGGTCAACCAAGCCTTGCCGATCGGCGCGAGCAGCGCGGCCCCGAAAACGAGGTTGGCGTGCTTGAGATTCTTGTAGTGGGTGGTGATTCCGTAAGCGACTTGCGCCATGCGCATACCTTCCTTGAAGGCATCGTCGAGCGCCGTACGCCCCTCCTTCGCGGATGCTCCCTTGTCGAGACTCATCCGGTAAGCGGTCCAGTCATAAACGAGTCCCGCGAAGTAGGCGACCTCGGGACTCGCCCAGCGGCGCTCCTCACAAAATGATTCCACCTTGGAAGCGAAGAGCACGCTCTGCTTCAGGTTGAAGGCGAAGGAGTCTTTCTTGAGACGTGGCAAAGGCGAAGGCTTGCCGTTGCGGTACATGCGAAGAGTCGCAAGCACGTCGCGAGTCTGGAACTTTCCGAGTGCCGAGAACATCTGCGTACCCGAGACCGCATCGGGCTTGGGTGGGGTGCCTTCGACTTTCTCTTTGGATTGTTCTTCATTCCACTTTTTGAGGCGGGCCTGAAAAACGTCGAGGGATTGAGTCAGGTGATGGAACGCTTGGTTTCGTTCGATCAACCCCCTGTAGTGGGTCAAATGGGTTCGAGAATCAGTGACCGCACGATAATACGACTCGAACGTCGCGCCGGGGTGCAGCGCAAAAAGGTGATCCCAAACTTCAGGCGGGATGACGCTTGAGCCCATTCTTATCTTCATTTGAACCCGGACTAGCCCTTGGCGTCAATGAGCCATCCCGTTATCCTCAGGGAGATGTCGACCCAAGCCAAAGAGATCATGTCCCGCGAACTCCTGACTGCCTTTAAGAACTCCACCGTCGAAGAGGTGCTGAAGCTTTTTATGCACCATCGGATCACCGGCGTCCCCGTCGTGGATGCCAACGGAAAGATGATCGGCGTTTGCTCGGAGTACGACGTCATTCGCCAAGTCGCCAAGGCCAAGAAGAACCACGAAGGCCTCTACCAAAAGCCGATTCAGTTCTCCCGCAAGGTGGAGGCCGTCAAAGAAACGATGCCCCTCAAGGACGTCGTGCGGCGGTTCGTGAATAAGAAGTTCCGCCGCCTTCCGGTCATCGACTCGAAGGGGAAGCTCGTGGGGATTATCACCCGCCGAGATCTGATGCGTATTTTCTACTACCAGGCCCGCCTGCCGGAGGATGGATGAAACTCAAACTGACTGAGATGCGTGGCATTCAGATCCTCTCGGTTTCGGGTGGGATCGACGACGCGGCTTTCGCCGTGTTGAAAGCCGGCATCACCAAGATCATGCGCTCTGGCAAAAACCGGATCGTACTGGAGCTCGCCGAAGTCTCGGCACTTTCGGACACGACCGCGATGGAACTCGCGACCTTCAACAAGCTCGCCAAGGAGCTCGCGGGAGAGGTCGTGATCGCCGCCGCCAACGAGGCCCTGCGATCGCAGTTTCTCGGACTTCAGTTCAAACCGACCGTCACGGCAAAAGCCTCCGTCGAAGAGGCCCTTCAGGTCTTTGGCTCTCCGGGCGAATCACCGGCCGCTGGCTCAGCCGAAGTCACGGCCCTCCGCCAGGAGCTCCAAGCCCTCAAGCAAAAGCTCCTCGATGGCGAAAAAGGCGGCGAAATTGGAAAACTCCGTCGCGAGCACGCGGAATTTCAAAAGGCGAACGTGCTGCTGCGCGAGCAGATCGAGCAAATGCTGATCGCCCGGCGCACGCCGGCTGACGAGCCGGGATTCCTGGAGAAAATCCGGGGTCTCGAGTCGCAGCTGGAAGAAGCGTTCGGAAAAGTGGAACAGTTGGAAGCGGCGAAGGCCAAAGGCCCCTGACTAACCCCGCTTCAGGACCAGGCGATCAAACGAGTACTTGCCGCCGCCCGTGAAGATCAGCGTCAGATAGACCAGTGCGTACATCACCGCGAGTTCCTTCACTCGGAAGGGATCCTGCGCATGCACCACTGTCGCCGCGACGAAGACCGTCACGAAGAGCGGTGCCGCCGCCCAGCGAGTCAGCAACCCCAGCGCGAGTGCCACCGAACAGAAAACCTCCGCGAAAACGGCAAGCGCCA
>JBEIOW010000537.1:0-1992 GCA_040377385.1 Bacteriovoracaceae bacterium
CGTAGGTCTGTCGAGCAAACTCTGCGCTAACGCCGGGTGGAAGGTCTCCGGTTCCGTTGATCATGTCCGCGAGGTAGCCAGTCGTTTGTTCGGCAGCGCGAGGATCGATGGCTCCGTCCATCACGTTCTCCAGGGTTGCCTGGTAAATATCGAGAGCTTCGTGCTCATCTTCTTCTTGAAGCGCGCGGGAGGCGAGGAGCTGATAGTAGGCGTCCTGGTCGAGGACGTCACCCGGGCCGTGGTTGCCGCGGTCGATGTTTTCGTCGAATTCTTTAACGAGGTCTTCCATGACTGCGTAGCGCGCGGCCATGCGGGCGATGCTCTTGCGCAGTTTCGCGCGAGCGGGATCGGTGTCTCGTGAGCTGTATTCCGCCGTCGTCGCGGCGGGCTTCCGGTTCCCCACGTAGGTGGTTTTCGCGTAGTGGCCGCCGGTCGCGCATCCGCTCGCGAGTAGGCCAGCCGCAAGCCCGGTGGCCGTGAAGCGAGTGAGGGCTCGTTTAGCCCGTTGAAGATCCGTCCTGGGTCGATTCGTCATGAATTTCATTTGCATCCTCCAGCAAAGATTCTGGGGGGTTTTCCCTGGGGAGGGAACGATAATCAGCGCCTTGTTTATTCTTGACACAGTGCGTTACAAATGAGATAAGCCGCCGCCTACTTAACCGAGGAGCGATCAATGAAAGCGTGCAAAACCCAGCGTCAAAAGGTCTTCGGATCGGCGGTCGTCCTGGCTTTGGCCGCATCCAGCCCCGTGCTCGGCGCGGAGATGAAGTTCAGCTCAGCCTGCGCTGAAGGCCAATCGATCGTGGTGGGCGCAGTCGGCGACATCCTGCTGCATTCGCCGCTTCAGCGGCAGGGCCAGAAGGACCCGCAAGGCTTCCGCTCGCTCTGGAAGGGCGTGGCGCCACTTCTGGAAAAAGCCGATCTCCAGTACGGCAACCTCGAGGGCCCGGCTTCGTCGGCGCACGAGGCGGATTCGAAGTTCCCCACGTTCAATTACGACCCCGCTCTGATTGAGGATTTGAAGCAAGGTGGATTCGACGTTGTCTCGACCGCGAACAACCACAGCATGGACAAGGGCGGAAGCGGCGTGGATTCCACGATTCGCAAGCTGGATCAAGTCGGCCTTCCGTTCACCGGAACGCGCGCCAGCTCGGCTCTGAAACGCGCCTGGGGCGTCATCACGGAGACGTCCGGAGTGCGAGTGGGCTGGGTCGCCTGTACCGAGTCGACGAATGGCATCCGCGATCCCAAGCAGCAGACTTTGATGTGCTACTCGCAGAAGTCGCAGGTGATCGCGGAAATCAAGCGACTGCGCAAAGCGGGCGCCGACGCGGTGATCGTGACCCCGCACTGGGGATCCGAGTACAAGCGGAGTTTCGAATCTCGTCGGGAATCGCTCGGTGTGGAGTTCTTGAAGGCGGGCGCGCTCGCGGTTCTTGGCTCGCACCCCCACATGGTTCAGCCTTGGAAGAAGTACGTGATCGACGGCCAAGAGAAGTTCATTCTCTATTCGTTGGGCAACTTCGTGAGCGCACAGTTCTTCGGGGAGCGCCTCCTGAAGAGTTATCGCCTGAACGGTCGGGATCGGGTCGCGCTCCGGACCTCGTTGATTCTCTACCTGGGCCTGACGAAGACCTCTTCCGGCAAAGTCGTGCTGAATGGCGTACGCTACGTGCCGACCTACATGTCGAGCGGTGGTGGACGGGTGAACCTGGTGCCAGTGGATGCGGCGAGCTTCTCTGACAAAGCCATCGCAACGAGCATCATTCATGAGGTCTTCCCGAAAGAAAATCAGATCTCTTCGAAGTCCAAAGAGATTGTCACGAATCCGGAATGCAGCTGAGTTCTTCTGGTTACACGCGGTGACCAGATTACACCTCCGTTGTTTACCAACTGTTTCCGTCGGCCATCGACCGTGGTAAGTTTCCGTTTGCAAGGCGATCACTCTAGCGTCCTGAGTTCAAGGAGCCTCGAGTGGAACAAAATACGGAA
>JBEIOW010000409.1:0-2804 GCA_040377385.1 Bacteriovoracaceae bacterium
ACGCCCGAATGATTCTGCATCCCCACACCGACGATGCTGACCTTCGCGAGCGAGTCCCGCATCACGATCCGCATGCCTGGAAAACGCACCGCCGCCAGCGCTTCAAGCGCCCCCTGTGCCTTCAACGCATCTGAACGCCCGGAAGTGAAGCTCACGTTCAAGCGACCATCCGACGATACATCCTGAACAATCACGTCCACGACCACCGCAGCGTCCGACAGCGCGCCAAAGATCGCCGCCGCCACTCCTGGGCCATCGGGCACTTCCTGTAGCGTAAACTTCACTTGGTCGGGATCCGCCGCGATACCCGCGACCACGACTTCTTCCAGCAATGCCCCGGGACCCGATCTCAACTCTTCTTGCGAAACCACGCGTGTTCCCTCCACCGGCTCAAAGCTCGACCGCACATGCAGCGGAACGCGAAACTTCGCCGCAATTTCCACTGAACGAATCTGGAGAACCTTGGCGCCCAGGCTCGCCAGCTCCATCATTTCTTCGAAACAGATGCGCGGAATCTTTCTCGCTGCCGGGCAAATCCTCGGATCCGTCGTGTAGACCCCGTCCACATCCGTATAGATCTCACAATCGACACCGGGCGTACCTGCTTCCTTCAGTGCAGCCGCGATTGCCACTGCGCTCGTATCGCTCCCGCCACGCCCCAGCGTCGTGATGTTCCCACTCGCATCCACGCCCTGAAATCCCGCGATCACCGGGATCCCTCGTCGATCGAGCTCGCCGCGCAAACGGTCCGTATCAATCGCTTGAATCCTCGCCTTCGAAAACACGGCGTCGGTCCGTATCCCTAGCTGATGCCCGAGCCATGGCGTCGCACACGGGCCGCCCAACCCACGCCGAGCCGCCGCGGCGTTGATGGCAAGCGTGACCAAGCCCACCGAAATTTGCTCACCGCTCGCGATCAAGAGATCGTATTCCCGTGAATACGGTATGGGCGCGATCCGGTGCGCGAGCTCCACCAGGCGGTTCGTCTCTCCCGACATGGCGGAAACCACCACGACCGGATGATCTCCTCGCGCCTGAGCATTGAGCACCCATTCCGCCACGTGAAGAATACGGTCGATCGAACCGACCGACGTTCCCCCAAATTTTTGCACCAATACCGCCATACCCCCGCAGCCTAACGGAGGTGGGATGAAAGGACCAGTAGGGCAAAGTGTCCAAATGGGAACTTCTGCGACCGAACAAGCGTCTCCCGTACAGCGCTCCACCCCGATCCTGGGCATTTTTCCACAGGAAAGGATTGGCAAGCCCCTTGCTCTCCCTTCTAGGCATGAAGACGGATCAAGGTTCAATGGAACAGAATGCTGAACTCAAAGAGATGCTGGAAGATATCCGGATCGCCATGTTCGTCACCCAAGCGGCGGACGGACAAAGCCGCGCTCACCCGATGACCCTTCAAACTTACGACGCCGCAACCAAGACCCTCTGGTTCCTTTGCAAGGATACGAGCGACTGCGCGCAAGACCTTCAGCGCGATCCGCGCTTCTTGGCCACCTTCTCTAACACCGGCAAAAACGATTACGTCAGCGTGATTGGCCAAGCCAAGCTCGAGCGCAATCCGGAAAAAGCCACCGAGCTTTGGAACGTGATGAACGAAGCCTGGTTCCCTGAAGGTCCCCAAGATCCCTCGCTGCGTTTGATTCGAGCCGAGATGGGATCAGCCGAAGTCTGGGACGGCCCCTCCTCTGTCTTGACGATGGGCCTACAAATCACGCGCTCCCTGCTGGGAGGCGACCGCCCCGATCTGGGCGAGCACATCAAAATGAATTTCACCTGATCGATTTTAAGGAATCGATTTCCCACCCCACACCCCTTCACCACCCCACCGTCGCCTCCACGTCGACGGCCCGCCACTGGAAGCCAGGAAGCCCGAGAGGGCTCCTGGCTCTCGTCTTTTGAACTGGCCCCTTTCTGTGTCCCTGCAAAGTAGGTAACAGCTCGAATTCATGCGGGAAGTGAGTCGGGCCGGGACAGGACCTGTAGAAACCAAGGACTTAAGTGAATACTTCCAACGGATTCTGAGTTTTCAGGCACACGCAAAGGGGCCAGTTTCAAAGGGTCCCCAGCAGACGCCCCACGCGAGACTCCGGTTTCACGATCGCTCGCAATGTCCCTGGATCTTGAACGAGATCCGTCGTGATCACCTCAGAGTAGATCGGCAGACATCCGCCTCCTCGACCCGTCTCGCAGCCCTCGGTTCCTCGGAGTAGCTTTAATGCTGCCGGAAGACTCTCACGTAGAGCGGGCGGATACTTCGTTGCAAAGGGTTCCGACTTGACCCGCGGAAGCGCGGGCCCAATCGGGCGAAAGACCAAACTCTTTGGCTGCTCAAAACCATACTCAGGCAAGACGCGCTGATATCTCTTGATCAAGGTCGCCGCACGCACGATGCGATACGGGAATACCGTCGCGGTATCGACCTTTTCGAAAACGAGGTCCTGAGTCAGAAAAAAAGCCGTGTGCTGAACGTGCTCTCCCGCGACGGGATCCGTCCCCCAGAAAGAAAGCACATCGCCAAAGCGCGCCTCCTCGATCGTCACCGGCGAGAATCGGGCGCGGTCCTGGAGGAGCTCATCCATTTCCCAACGCGCTTGAACATACACATCCAAACGCTGCCCTCCGCGCAAGAGCTCCAGCGTGGTCGCAAAGCAATTCATGCCCGTGTTGATTCCCTCGCGCAGATCATACTGAGCACGCTCGGAGAGTCCGTCTGGAAGCTCGAAGGCTGACCAACCGCCCGCCTTAAGCTGCCGGTTCACTAGGGCCTGCGCCTTGGGCGGCAAAAA
>JBEIOW010000503.1:0-2176 GCA_040377385.1 Bacteriovoracaceae bacterium
ATACTGGCCATCCGGGGGCCGTCTTCAAGGTATCGAAGTTGATCCAGTAGCGGTATTTCGTGTACGCACCACCTGCGGGGTTCGTTGGCGGCATCGGCATCAATGAAGAAGCCGGGCAAACCCATTGTGTTTTTCCCCACGGATGAATCGTCGTGTTCCCGGCACCCGCAGTCGTCGCCAAGCACTCGTAGTAGCCGTTGTAGATCGGGAAAGACGGATTGCCGCTCGGGGTCGGGGTCGTACCGTCCGGGTAGTTTACTTTTGCCACGGGCAAGTTGTTGAAGCGCTTGCCGATTCGAAGTCCACTGAGCCACCCACCCGGAGGCTGGAAGCCACCATAAGCATTCCACCAGGGACCGAACTCGACCGCGGCATAGACCCAGTTTCCGACCTTCTCGCAAAACGGCATGCTCGCCACCTGCGTGCCGGTGTCACCCACGTGCAGAGAGTTCAGCGTGCTCAGAACCTGATCGCAGCGTTTGATGTAAGCGTTCTGTCCGGTGGGATCGCCGCCATAGGCCTCCACTTTCCAAGTCACCGTTTGATCGGTCTCTGGGCTCTTCTCGGTGAAGCTCGTCATCTCCCCGTCTAGGGTCCCAACGAGCGTGCCGTTCTTGTAAATCCGGTATTCATCCGCCGTACAGGTCGGCCGCCACTCCAGGATGGTCACGGGATTAGCCGCCACTCCGACTCGCTTGCCCACAAGGCCCGCGACGGCGCCCGTCTGACAGCCATCTGCGGACGGTTGCCCGACCATCTTAAACGCGTGGCTCGCGTAATCGGACTCCTTGCCTTCACGGTTGAAGAGCTTTACGCGGACCTCGTAGTCTTGATTGAATTTGAAGGTGGTCGTCGCGAGCGTCCAGCTGTGATCGCCGTAATCGTCACCCTCGATGCTCGGATTGATGAATCCAAGCACCACCCAGCTGCTCGCACCCGCCTTCCGCGCTTCGAAACGAGCACCGCAGTCGCAGGCATCCTCTTCGTCGATCACCGCCCGGATATTGACTCCGATTTGATTCTCTCCTGGAGAGCCGCCTGGATCCGAGGCGAACATCCCCTGTTCCACCGTCACCGCCGGAGGAAGAAGCGAGATGTCTTCCGCAAATGCGGGCGCGCCCATGAGGATTGAGAACGGGACGAGCCACTGGATTTTCTTCATGGGCGAAATCATTGATAGAGTCTCCGGATCAGTGTTTTCATCGATTCCTGGGCATTGCGCTTAACCCCGTCATTGAGCCAAGCGTTCACGCCGAAATACTGAATATTCGTGGGGAGAGTGATTCCACCGTTCATGAAGAGCACCATCAGATCCGTATCCACTTGGGCCGCCGTGGTGTTCTGAAAGACGAGCTTCTGAACAAAAACATCCGCTTGCTTTGCCGCTTCCGCGGGAGGGAGCATGTTCTTCGTGCCGCGACGAACCACCGCCTGGTAGATCTCGTCGGCCAGGTCCAGCGCGCTCTTCTCGAAGGCCTTAGGAATATTGCCTCCAAACCCACGGTCACGTGCGATTCGCCAAGCCACATGCTCAGTGAATCCTTCCGTAACAATGGAGTATTTGTAAGCACCCGACGGCATCGACAAAATCCCCCGGCCGCTCAGGAGATGGACGTATTCGTGAATGTGAATCGCGCGGATTCCGGCCCGGAGCTTGATCTCGTTGACGACCATGTTCAATGCAACACGAAAACGCTCCTCGGAGAAGTACGACATCCGGGTTTCCGTATTGCAAAAGGCGATCGGATTACTTTTGAAGGTTCCGCCCGGCGAAGCTCGGCGAATCGCGCGCAGAACCTTACCGGACACATAGTTGGTCTTCATCAAGATTTCTTCCGCCATCGCTCGGGTGATGAACTGCGCAGTCATGGGATGCGCCAACAGATCCGCAAGCGCCGTCGGCGCCAAGGAGGCGATGAGATTTCTATAAGGCTGATTATAGACCTTAAGCGCGTACCCCATCGTCGATTTACGGAAGGCGCGAGAGACGTTCACGACTCCCTGCCAGGAACCTTCCATGAAGTGAACAACGCGATCGGTGCCGCGGGCGACTTGAATCGCTGCTCCGTAAGCCCAGGGCGCGGCGGCTCGCATGCCAGCAAGAGTCTCGACGGCTTTTGATCCGAGCTTGAGCGGAAGGGCCACGACCTTATGGAGCGGGATCGCCCACATGAGG
>JBEIOW010000096.1:0-7069 GCA_040377385.1 Bacteriovoracaceae bacterium
GATCGGCCCCGGCGTGAAAATCCCTCCAGGATGCCATGTCCCAGCAGGCACAACCTTGAACACACAGGAAGATCTTGATGCCTTGCTAGTTAACGAATCAGAGGCACTAAATCGTGAGCGGAGCGCTATGTTCAGCCGAAAAATGCGAACTGACCGTAATTCGTCTTTTTCGAACAGTGCTGAAGTGACGAAATCAATAAGTAAGAATGTTGGATGAATCGGCGAAAAAGAAATTAGTTGATCAAAGACTTCTTGCCGACAGCATTCGTCGCGCAACTACACTTTGCTACGCCTTTTCAATCATGTTCACCCTTTTTTCGGTGAGCATTGTCCCTGTGCTAAAGACATTTGATGAAAATGTTCAGTACTTCGAGAGCTTTTGCTTACGCCTTTTGTTCACGACCATTCCTTGGGTCGCACTCGGGCAGTTTCTATCGCGATCAAAGAAATCCGACATAGTTAAACTGTGCATATTTGCAGTCGCACAAGGTCTTATCTTTCATGCATCCGGCGTCATCGACATCTGGAGGGTAGCAATCCAAATATCACCCTCAATGATGCTTGGTGTTCATGGAATCAATACTCAGTATATTATTGTTATTCTCTCCTTCGTGGCCGTTCCAATCCGTTTGCTTGCGACATATTTTGTCCTTTTCTCCTTCTCTACAATGCCAGGCCTCTTCTACGTACTACTCACCACACGAGATGGATTTGTTCAGACAACAGTTTTGAACGACACCGGACTAGCCATGCTGGCTGGATCCCTTGGTTCGTACCTTCTTTCTAAGATTTACTTTAAGCTTAGAAAATTGGACTTAGAACGCGAGACCGAGGCTTCTAAGTTCCTAGGAAAAGACCTCCACTCCGCTATCTTCGAAGACCGCAAAGACCTCCTCGATGAGAAGCTCGCAAAGGGCTTCGTACTTTTCCTCGACATTCGCGACTCCTCAAAGCTCACGCGTGAATTTGGTGATAAATGGACTGCCTTCCTGAAAGAGTGGATGTCTACTGCTCCAGAGGTCATCCAGCAGTTCCACGGCAAGCTTCTCAAGACCGGCGGTGACTCGCTTCTCGTCACATTCGGCGTCTTCGAAGAAGACGTTGATCTCAGCGACATCCCTGGGCTGGAGCGCGAAGTTGCCTCCGCGGAAGAACGTCGATGGAAACAGCTCACTCAGAATGCGGTGAATTGCTCGGACCGTCTCGCGGTCAAGTTTCAGAGACTGGCTGCAAAGCACTTTCCTGATCAAGTCCTCCGAATTGGGATTGGCATTGATCGCGGTAAAGTCTGGAAGGGCGTCCGCGGAAACGATTTCAAAAAGGAGCTCGACATCTGGGGAGACTCCGTCAACTGCGCCTCGCGGCTAGAGTCCTATACCAAGGCACTCGTTCCACAGTTCAGCGACGGTGCATCCATTCTCGTGATGTCACCTTATGCTGTGGATTATCTCGAAAGTTTCTCGGGTTACGTGAAGGTTGAAACTCATTCTGAGATCAAAGACTTCAACGGTATTCGCTGGGTTCTCGCCAAAGAATTTAAGGCCTCGTCCGCCAATGAGAACCGCCCTGGCGGTTTAGCGGCTTAAGCTTTCACCTTCGGCGCCGAAGGTGACTCGCGCAGAATCAAAAATGCCCATCCCCGTCGCGCCGTGCATCGACGCGAGTGAGTTCACCCTCTTCGCCCCAAGCACAATGAAGCCGAATCGGTCGGCAGCAGACGTCGCAGTCTGAGACCATCTCCTGCGTGTTCTGTCCGCCCGAATCGAGAAAGAGCGTGATGGTTTCTCCGCAGTACGGGCACTGGATTTCGTATTCGTCCATGAGTGGACATTCTACGCAAACGCGAGGGCCCGTCACGTGACGAGTTCTAAATCAGGGATGATTGACGAGTGGAGATGGAAAGAATCTCGGTGGTGGCTGGCCTGCTAGGATTCGAACCTAGGTATACTGGAATCAAAATCCAGTGACTTAGCCGCTTGTCGACAGGCCAACATCACCACCGAGAATGATCGGTTATCACAGATTTTCGGGGTTTCGCAACGTGGGGATTATTCGGTGGTCATTCGATCGCCCTCTTCGTCCGACTGCTCGAGCGGACGACTTGGGCGGCTGCCAGGGCTCTTCATTTCTGCGTGATACGCCTCGAGGACCTTGCTCTCGACCATTTTCCGCGTGGATTGATTGAGCGGATGGGCGATGTCCTTATAAACGCCGTCTTTCCGCTTCTTACTCGGCATAGCCACGAATAGGCCCGTCGTACCGCTAATGACCTTCAAGTCACGCACGACAAAACAGTCATCAATGACGATCGTTACGTAAGCTTTGAGCTTGTCCTCATGGACGGGAAAAACCTGAACTTCGGTGATTTCCACGGTGCTAGTCCCTCTGTTTTCCTCGGAGAGATGCAGTCGTGCGGGGCGTTAAGCCCCACCAGAAACCACTCTATGACAGAGTGCAACGAAGTTCAAACGACCAATTATGTCTGGAATTTGTTAGGGCAAGAAATCCGATGCCTTAACTCGTTTAGTTGATGAGCTTGAAGTCCAACCCGGCGTCGGAATGATCCACGAAGATCTCGGAATGAGGAGGAAATCTCCCTTCGAGAATTCTCATCGCGAGCGGATCCTGAACTTCGCGCTGGAAGACCCGCTTCATCGGCCGGGCCCCAAAATCACGATCGTACCCCTTCTCGGTCAACCAGGTGAGAGCCGCGTCCGAGAACCGTAGCCCGAGGCTCTTCTCTTTGAGCATGCGGTTTAGCTTGGCGACGTACTGACCCACAATCGAACGCAGCTGATCCACATCGAGGTGATGGAAGCTCACAATCTCGTCAATCCGGTTGAGAAACTCAGGACGGAAGTGGCCCCGAACGATCTCCATCACACCCGCTTCGGCCTTCTTCTCATCCTTCTCTTCGAGGATGTACTGGCTGCCTAAATTGGACGTCATGATGATGATCGTGTTCGTGAAGTCCACGGTGCGCCCTTGCCCATCCGTAGCGCGCCCGTCGTCCAGGATCTGTAGGAAGATGTTGAACACGTCCGGATGTGCCTTCTCAATCTCGTCGAGCAGAATCACGGAGTACGGCCGCCGGCGAACCGCCTCGGTCAAGACCCCACCCTCTTCGTACCCCACGTAGCCCGGAGGCGCGCCGATGAGGCGCGCAACAGCGTGCTTCTCCATGAACTCGCTCATGTCCACGCGAACCATGGCGTGCTCGTCATCGAAGAGAAATTCCGCGAGTGCCTTCGCTGTTTCCGTCTTCCCAACCCCCGTAGGTCCCAGGAAGAGAAACGAACCCGTAGGACGATGCCTCTCCTGCAAGCCGACGCGTGAACGTCGGACGGCATTTGAAACCGCAGCTATCGCACCCGGTTGCCCGACCACACGGTCAGCGAGACGCTGCTCCATTTGAACGAGTTTTTGCGTCTCTCCTTCCATCATCTTCGTGACGGGGATTCCCGTCCACTTAGCGACGACTTCAGCGATATCGTTCTCGTTCACTTCCTGACGGAGAAGCGCTGATTTACCGCGCTTGGCCTGGAGATCCTTAGAGACCTGCTCGAGTTCCTTCTGCAGCCCAAGCAGCTTTCCGTAGCGAAGCTCGGCGGCCTTCGCGAGGTCACCTTGTCGCTCCGCTGATTCGGAATCGAGCCGTACGCGCTCGATCTGCTCCATGAGCTCTTGAACCTGAGAGACTTCTTTTTTCTCGCGTTCCCATTGGGTGCGCAGCTCCGTGCTTTGCGACTTTAAAGTGGTGAGATCGGAGTCGATCGTCTTCAGCCGTTCTTTCGAAAGGGCCTCCTTTTCTTTAAGCAATGCTTGCTTTTCGACTTCCAGCTGAAGGATGCGGCGTTCGAGCTGATCCACCGCTTCAGGACGAGATTCGATCTCCATTTTGAGACGGGACGCCGCTTCGTCGACCAAGTCGATTGCTTTATCAGGCAAGAAGCGGTCGGTGATGTATCGGTTCGAGAGCGTAGCCGCCGCAACTAGAGCAGCATCACGAATGGAAACACCGTGATGAACCTCATATCGCTCCTTAAGTCCGCGAAGGATACTGATTGTGTCTTCGACGGTCGGCTCCTTGACCATGACCGGCTGAAACCGACGCTCCAGCGCAGCGTCCTTTTCAATGTGCTTCCTATATTCGTCGAGCGTGGTCGCGCCAATGCAGCGAAGCTCGCCGCGCGCGAGCGCGGGCTTCAGCAAGTTCGAAGCGTCCATCGCGCCTTCAGAGGCACCGGCACCCACCAAGGTGTGTAGCTCGTCAATGAATAGGATGATCTGTCCTTCGGCAGCGATGACTTCCTTCATCACCCCTTTGAGGCGTTCTTCGAACTCACCACGAAACTTCGCGCCCGCGATGAGTGCTCCCAGATCCAGGACAAGCAAACGTTTATCCTTTAAACTCTCGGGGACATCGCCACGCATGATTCGCTGAGCAAGCCCTTCAGCGATGGCCGTCTTGCCAACCCCCGGCTCACCGATCAGAACGGGGTTGTTCTTGGTTCTACGAGAGAGGACCTGAATCACTCGACGAATCTCCTCGTCGCGTCCGATCACGGGGTCAATCTTTTGCTCACGCGCCATGGCGGTGAGGTCACGGCAGTACTTTTCGAGAACTTTGTACTTTCCTTCGGGTTCCGCGTCCTGAATGCGCGAGCCCCCACGAACCTTCTTCATCGCTTCGAGAAGCCGCGCGCGATCGAGTCCACTCTCTTTCAACGCTCGAGTGGCTTCGGCATCCTTCAACTGCGGAGAAAAGAGCGCCAACAAGAAGTGCTCACCGGAAACGAACTCGTCCTTCAGTGCCTTTGCTTCGTCTTCCGCGAGGACCAAAAGTCGCTGGAACCCACTCGTGGGGTAGATTTGCGCATTTCCACCTTGGACACGGGGCAGTTTTCCGAGCGCACCTTGCACCCGAGACTGAAGGGCCGCAAGATTTCCTCCGGCCAGCTCGACCATGTTTGCGATGAGATTAGTGCCGTCTCCGGTGCTCTCCAACAGGGCCGAAAGGAGATGCTCCGGATGCAGTTCGGAGTGCTCGCGGCGAATGGCCGTAGCCTGGGCTTGCTGGAGGGCTTCTTGTGCGTTCTGGGTAAAGCGTGCGGCTGCCATGGATGAGACCTCGACTTCCTTCCCTTAAATTGGGAACGAAGTCTCGCCAGTCAAGCGATGCGCCGAACCGAAGCCCATTGAGGATGATAACTGCCTATTTTTTCAGGTCTAAAACTACGACCGAAAAGGACTCGCGGCCCTGTGCGTCGCTGCGTCGGACTCGCAAAAGGTAGGCTTTACGCTCCTTAACAATCCGGAAGAAGTCCGCCACAGACTTGATGGGCTTGCGATCCGCTTCCACGATGACATCTCCGCGGGCAAGTCCCGCGCGGTCGGCGGCCCCGCCGTACTCGAGTTCTTCAACGACGATCCCCGTCGCTTTGGGGTCCATACCCAGTTCGGCCAAGAGATCGGGCGTAAGGTCGGAGATCTCCATTCCCACATCGACGCTCGGGATGATCTTTTTGCGAGCCGGACGACCTTCGTTGCGGGCGATCTCCGGTGTAGTCGGACGTTGCCCCACCTTGATCATCAGGGTCTGCGTGTCTTTTCCGCGCATAATCTTGAGCGGCACGCTCTCTCCCACCGGAACGCGCGTCACTTCGAGAATCAGATCCGTAGAGGTTTTGATGGGTTTGCGATTGAACTCCAAGACGATGTCATAGGGCTGAACACCTGCTTTCGCGGCGGGCTCATCGGGATTCACGTGCGCCACCACGGGGGACTGCAGATCTTTTGGCAGAGAGAGTTTCTGTGAAATCTCAGGGCTGAGATCATTCACGACAACTCCAATGTAGCCGCGAGAAACAGAGCCTTTGGACTTGAGCTGCGGCAGTACGGCTTTGACTTGATTGATGGGGATCGCAAATCCAATCCCTTGCGCGCGCGCATCGATCGCGTTGTTGATGGCGATGACTTCGCCCTTCAAATTTAAGAGAGGTCCGCCAGAGTTGCCCGGATTAATGGGTGCATCCGTCTGGATGTACTTGGCGAGAGTAAAATCCGGCGACTTCCGCCCTTTGGCAGAAATGATCCCATGTGTGACGGAATGTCCCTGTCCGAAGGGGTTTCCGACTGCCATGACGTATTCGCCGACCTCCAGCGCATCGGAGTCCCCGAGAGGGAGCGCCGTGAGCGCCCGCTTGGTTTTGACTCGAATTAAAGCGAGATCAAGCTCCGGATCGCGTCCGACCACTTCTCCGTCCGTCGGCTTTTCGTCCTCGTCCTCCGTGAAGTAGATTTTGATCTCGTCCGCTCCAACGACGACGTGATTGTTGGTGAGGATCAATCCACTGGATTCAACGATGAAACCCGTTCCCAGCGACACCGCTCGAGGTCCCATATCCGCTTCTTCGCCCCCATCGGGCGAACCGCCACGACCGAGATACTCCTCGAAAAAGCGCCGAAAAAGATCTTGAGGCGAACCTCTGCGGAGCGGGGAATTTTTCGCACCGGCGGTCGTGGAGATATTTACGACCGATGGAACTGATTTTTTAGCCAGGCGAACGAAGATGTTCGCGGCGGCTGGGATCGGCTCCGCAGAAAAGACGTTCGGATTCCAAGCGGAGGAAACCAGAACCACCACTGGCAGAAACTTTGCCCACGCACATCGATTCATGCGAATCATTTTCCTTCCTGCTTCTTCTGCAGGTCCACGAAGCGCATTCTCGTCTCGAAAAGCAGCTGTTCTAGCAGCCGATCTTCGTCGGCAGTCCGATTCCCTTTGGTCTTTTCCTGAAGCAACACCAGGAGGTCGATGTTGTGCTTTGCCATATCGAGATCCACCGGAAGCTTTGCGTCCTCGCCGGGCTTGGCTTCAAACGTCTGAACTCCCATGCTGTAGAGAGCTGCAGAGGCGATAGAAAGGACAAAAGTGGTGAAGTCGATCTGAGGAAGGCTCGAGGGGTTAGTCATCCACCCAGGATTACTCCCGTGGACCGGCCAATTCAAACGGAGCTGTGAGAGAATTTCGCGTGAGAAGACTCATTCCATTCCAACACGCGGGAAC
>JBEIOW010000379.1:0-3003 GCA_040377385.1 Bacteriovoracaceae bacterium
AAAAGCCGATGTCCTGATTGAAGCCTATCGACCCAAAGTGAGCCGCAAGCTTGGCCTCGACTTCACTTCCCTTCACCGCTGGAATCCTCGTCTGATTGTCGCCAGCCTCATCGGCTTTCCGGATGGCTCTTCTGCATCAGATCGCCCCGCCCATGATCTTGGATTTCAAGCTTTGGCTGGATTGATCTCACTCGGCGAGTCCCTGCCCGGCGTACCCCTCTCGGACATTGTGCCACCCATGGAACTGGCTTTTAGAATCTCCTGCGCACTCCACGACCGAGAGAGAACAGGCACGGGATCACACCTCAAGGTCAGTATCCTTGAATCCCTGCGCTCGATGCAAAGTAAGTGGGTTGCCGAATTCCGCGCCACGGGGCTTAGCCCCTCGCCTGGCACTACGCTCGTGACCGGCGCATATCCCTGCTACGCGCTGTACAAGACACTCGATGGGCGTCGCCTGTCCGTCTCGGCTATGGAATCCCAATACTGGGAGCGCTTCTGCGATGCGATTGGATTGCCTGGGGCGAAGTCTTCGGGCTACTCGACCGGCCCCGAAGGCGATAGGATAAAGTCTGCGGTCGCGAACCTGATCGCCGCAAAACCGCTTAAGGAGTGGAGAACCCTTTTCTCCACGATCGAATGTTGTGCGGAAGCCGTGATGGAATACCCGGAGATTTTCGGTGATGGCGTATAATCCGAAGGACTTTTTCTATAAGCAGGCGAAGAAAGAAAATTTTGCCGCGCGCTCCGTCTTCAAACTCCAGGAAATCGACCAGCGGTTTAGAATTCTCCGTCCCGGTCAGAAAATTCTCGATCTGGGAGCCGCTCCAGGTTCCTGGTCTCAATACGCCTCCAAGGTCGTCGGTCCCAAAGGACGCGTACTGGGAATCGATCTGCAGCCGATCAAGATCACGCTGACCAATGCCGTCTTCGTTACCGCGAACATGCGAGGGCTGGACGTCGGCCAAGTGATGGCCGACCACGGGATTGCGCCCCCTTTTGACCTCGTCCTGTCGGACATGGCTCCAAAGACCATCGGTGTGAAGATCACAGATCAGATTCGCTCGTTTGAGCTCTGCGAGCTCGCATTAGAAACTGCCAAGCGATTCCTCAAACCAGGTGGTGGATTCGTGGCCAAGCTCTTTCACAGCGAAGAATTTGAAAACTATCGTGGTCAACTGAAGGAAGCTTTCCAAAAGGTGGAAATTCTCAAACCCAAAAGTACCCGGAAAGAGAGCAAAGAGATCTTTCTGATCGGCTTCGGATTCAAAGGGATCGCGCCAAGAGTCGCGCCCCCCATTGCTGACAAAGATTGAGCGTCTATCGAGAGCGCATGCGCTGGATACCTTCATCCACTGGAGTGCAGCCGGGGCAAGGCGCCGAGACTTCGGCACCGATCACCGCCCAAAAACGGTAGATGGTCCCCCGAAAAATCAATGAGATGCCCGCTACCAAGCCCACCACCAGCGCGAGCAGAATAATGTACTCCACCACGGCCTGACCGGATTCATCAGAGGTCTTTAAATGAGGGAGTCCTCGCGAAGCCATCGTTTCCAGTTTAACACGATACGGGTAGAATCACGCTCGTCACATGAACGAACCCCACCCACCCTCCCGCAAACTTTCGTCCCCATTTCTCTACTGGAAAACACTCGCGGGGGCGCTGGTGATCTCCTTCGTGGTGGGCCTGGGCCTGCAAATCCTAGTGACACGGTTTGGCCCGGCGGATGGACCGTATCCGCGAGGCAGCCAAGTGCCGCCCTTCTCGCTGACCTCGATTGAAGGTGGCGAGCCGCAACCCTTCCTCGATCTGGCGAAGGGGAGCTCGGTCGTTGTCATTAATTTTTGGGCGACTTGGTGCGCACCCTGTATTACCGAAATGCCGTCACTCGTCGCTCTGCATAACCGATTCAAGGACCGCGGACTGAAGATGATCTTCGTCAGCGTCGATGACGATGCGCCAAACGTTGTCCCTTTAGCGCTCACGCGCTTTCAGATCGATTTTCCGACCTACTTTGACGAAGGACAAAACCTGACCGATCTCTTTGCTGTCACGGGACTTCCAAAATCCTACGTTCTAGACGCTACTGGAAAAGTGCTCGATGTCGTCGTGGGAGATCGGGATTGGGTCAGCGAGGAATCTCTCACCCAGTTCGAAGCGTGGCTAAAATAACTGATCAAGGCGACCAGGCAAACCGGTAATAGGTCTCCTCGAACCGACGGAACGGAAGGATCGCGAACGAAGCATCCATCCCTGGCAAGAGCGCGCCACGAGTTTTCTGGAGTCCGAGAGCACGAGCGGCATTATAGGTCACCGCTGCGAAGATTTCGGCGCGGCTCATCCCAAGATAAAGCGCTGCGATGGTCATGATCGCCGGCAGATTGAGCGTCATTGACGTCCCAGGGTTAAAATCTGTCGACAGTGCCACTCGTGCACCTGCATCGATCAGCTTACGCGCGGGCGCCTGCGCAGTCTTTAAGTAAAAAGCCGTGCCCGGTAGCAGAACCGCCACGGTTTGCGAACCGGCAAGCGCGTGGATTCCTCGCTGAGAGATTTTCAGAAGGTGATCGGCGGAAAGCGCGCCAAGTTCGACCGCAAGTGCGGCGCTTTCGGTATTCCCTAGCTCGTCTGCGTGAATCTTAAGTCGCATGCCAAGCTTCTTGGCGACGCCCAGAATTTTTCGCGCTTCCGAAACACTGAAGTACCCTTCATCCACAAAAACATCACAAGCCTCTGCGAGTTTTGCGCGGGCGACTTTTGGCAGCATCTCGTCACAAATTTCTCGAACATAATCCTCACTCGTTCGGCCTGCCGGAATCGCGTGTGCGCCTAGAAAGGTCGTCGGAAATCTAAAGTCAGGAAACTTCTTACGAAGAAGTCGCGCGACTTTTAGAATCTTCAGTTCGCTTGCCAGATCCAATCCGTATCCGCTTTTGATTTCTATCGTACGGATGCCGTAACCACGCGCCTCTTCCACTCGATGGCAAGCGAGTGAAAAAAGA
>JBEIOW010000140.1:0-5815 GCA_040377385.1 Bacteriovoracaceae bacterium
GATCGCACCCTTGCCAAAGAAGGGCGGGGCGAATGACTAAAAAGAAGCGTGCTGTCTAAAGCTTAGCCAGCTCAGCCCGAACTTCGGCCTCGATCAGGCGCCAGTAGTATCGATCCAGGAGATCATCCTGGTGACCGTATGAAAGCTGAGAGGCCTGGTCGAGCGCTGCTTGGGCTTCGGCCTTCTTCTCTTTGGCGACCAGATAGTCCGCGTAGAAGATGTGGTTGCCGGGATAACCAGGATACTTCGCCAGAACCTGGGTGAACTGCTCGCCCGCGCGGCTCATTGAGCCTACGGAGATGATGCCCGGCGCACGCTGGTACATCCGCCCTAGAATCCGAAAGGCGGCCCCATCACGGAAATCGGGTTGAGAACTCTTCAGTTTGACGAGTGCTCGTTCCATGACGGTCACGCGCTTGAGGGCGCCAAGGCTACGGCGAAGGTCGGCGGCCGCGCCTTCGTTCGCAGTCCACCACAGAGTAGCTTCGGCGTTCTCGGGCGAAGCGCTCAAGACTCCCAGGGCGAGTTCTTTGCCCTGATCAAAGAAAACGAGTTTCTCGTCTTTGGTGCCTTCCTTGAATGTACCTTGGTAAAACAGCATTCGAGATTCTTGGATTTTCCGGTCATCGCTCTCGGGCATGGCCCGGATGCGGGTCAGCTCGGAAAGTACGTGCGCGTTGGCTTGGTCGCGGTTGGTGATTTCGACAGGAGCCGGGATTTTATTCGCTGCCGTGGTCTTTTTAGGCGATTTCGGCGCGGCAAACGCGGTTGAAGCGGGTAGAGTACAGCTCAGGGCAGCTGCGATGCTTGCCCATCCCGCGAAGGAGGCGCTTCCCATCATGAGCCTGGTTTTAGAGCTGACGGGTCTGTTCTTGGCGTTGTTCTTCGCGGTCTTCATTCGGTATCTCGCTTTCGCTGGGGGACTTCATTTTCTAGTCACCCGCTGGAAAAGACAAGCTTGGAGCTGGCGAAAGATCTCCCCTATCGATCCGGACCCGCGCATCGTGCGTGCGGAGATCCGGTGGTCCTTCATCGCTTCGGCGATTTTTGCTCTCGCGGGTGGGGCGGCCTACTTGGCATGGCAACGCGGCTGGACGCTCGTCTACCTCGACGTGGCGGAGTACGGGTGGGCCTACTTCTTTCTCAGCTTCTGGATTCTGGCGTTTTTACACGACACCTATTTTTACTTCACTCATCGCTGGATGCACGTGCCGCGCTTCTACCGAAAAATCCACAAGGTTCATCATGACTCGCGTCATCCAACTGCCTGGGCCGCGTTCTCTTTCCACCCGATTGAGTCGGCGATCGAAGCGTTGATCTTACCGGCGTTGGTTTTTATCATCCCCGTGCATCCGATCGTCATGGTCGCTTTTCTGACCTTCATGACCGTATTGAGCGTGATTAATCACTGTGGGTTCGAGCTTTATCCCGCGCGATTTGCGAATCATCCCCTCTGGAAGTGGTGGATCAGCGCGACCCACCATCAGCAACATCATCAGAAGGTGGTCTCGAACTTCGGCCTCTATTTCACTTTTTGGGATCGTCTTCTGGGGACTCACGATTCGGAATATGCGGCTCAGTATGAGCGCCTTCACGCGAGAAACCCCAAGGGCAGTGTCGACAGCCGCTTTGGCAGCAGTAGCCCCGCTTGAGGTGGTAGGCACGCGTAAAGACCCACTGCCCTAGCTCGTTTACGGTATAATCGACGCCTTCGCGGAGTTCCATCGCGGGGATCCTATCGGCCAGATTGATCGAGCGGTGATTCGTCGATGGTCCTATGTTAGCGTGACGACCGCGATGGAAAAAGCCTACTCGGAAGAATGCTTTCTCGTCACCGGGGCCTCTGCGGGCCTGGGTCAAGACTTCGCGAAGTCGCTCGCTCAGTCCGGTTCGCACCTCGTCTTAACTGCACGGCGAAAAGATCGCTTGGAGACGTTGAAGACGGAGCTACTGCAATCCTATCCCACTCTCGAGATTCAGGTGGTCGAGGCGGATCTGAGTGTCGCAGACGAGGTTGAATCTCTCATCCGCACATTGAATCAGCTGCCAAGAAAAGTGACCGGAGTGATCAATAACGCAGGCTTTGGCTATTGCGGGAGATTCGGTGAAGAAGGGTGGGAGCGCCCGCGTGACTTGCTGGCCGTAAATATCCAAGCCCTGGTGCGCCTTTCGCATTGGGCAGCGGGACAGTTTTCCCACGCTGGCCATGGATTTATCCTCAATGTGGCGTCGACGGCGGCCTACCAGCCTCTCCCCTTCATGACGACTTACGGGGCGTCTAAGTCCTTTGTCTCGATGTTCACCTTAGGACTTCATGAAGAACTTCGTGGACGCGGGGTTCATGTCACTGCTCTGCATCCGGGCAAGACTCAGACGGATTTTTTTGACGCCGCCGGAATGAAGGATGAACCCTTTTTGAAAGTTCCCGGCATGGCATCCCCGGACGTCGTTAAGGTCGGGCTACGTGCCTTGCGCGCGAATCGACCCGAAGTGATTGCTGGTGCGTTAAACTGGTCCCTGGCTCAGCTCTCACGCTGGGCTCCCCTGAAGGCGAAGCTGCGTATAGGCCGCTCCCTATTTGTCCGCAGCGGGGCCTGAATCTCACCACACCCCGGTAGCGTTTTGTCCCGGAGCCGAAATGCTCATGTATTTTAACGCATTAAGTCATTTCATAACTCCTTGTTATAACTGATTTGACCTAAGCGTCAATGAATAGGCACTGCCGTTGCACATGACGGCATTACTTCGCCACGGATCGGTGCGTAGCCGCCAGAGCGAAGGGTTTTAACCTCACTACGCAGTGAGAAGAAGGAGAGAGAGATGAAAGTCGTTATTCTTGGACTCGCGGCACTCGCGATTGGGGTTACTGCTTGTGGTGGCGGCGGTGGTGGTGGCGGCGGAGGTGGAGGCGATCCCTACGCTCGCGCTTGGTACGATGTTTACGGCAACTACTGCAACTACGGGCGTCCGATGCCTGGCTGTAACTTCTACTCTGACGGTAGCAAGATCATCGATCTCGAAGATCCTTACTACGGCACCGGCAACATCATTGAGTACGGCACCTGGGAGTACATCGACAGCTACGGCTTCCTTCAGTACTACACGGGCTACGCTTGGCTGAGCAACACCGGCATCCTGTATGACGATCTCGGCTACGCGCTCAACGAAGAAGACGAAGCCGAAGGCCGCGACATGATGAGCGACGTCGCCTCGAAAGAGAAAGAAGTCATCACGTCTGCAGCGCAAGGACTCTCCAGCAAGTACGCCCTCGCTTCGACGACCGGCGTGAAGGTCGCAACGACCCTCAACGCTTGGGCTAACCTCGGCAAAAAACACGGCCGTACCGACAAAGACATCGCTGACTTCTCCAAGCGCCTCTTCGGCGTGACGGTTGAGCAAGTGAAGCCTGCCCTCGCGAAAGCGGGCAAAGGCGACGCCTCTGGTCTCCAGTCGCTTAACAACGACGTGGCTTCGTACTGGAACACTGATCCTGAGACCTCGAAAGAGATCCTCATGAGCTGGTACAAGCACGAGATCTCCAGCTTCCAAGGCCGCTAAAATTTTCCTCGGATAGCGGTTAAGGAAAAACGAAACCCCCGGAAGCGGTCCTGCTTCCGGGGGTTTCTCTTTTTGGAGAGAGAGAGGGGACGAGACAGTTTTAGAGCTTGATGAACTTCAGGCGGTCTTTGCTGAAGTCCGGGGATTTGCAGAAGTAGGCGTCCGAAGTCATCTGGAGCGTATTGCCGCCCACGTCTTCGATGGAGTAGGTGACCTGCTTGAGCTCGAGGATCGGTTGAAGGTTCGGGCATTCGCTGGCTTGAGCCTTAGAGCCGGCCTTCATGAGGGTCGTGCTGGATTCCACGACTGCGAACTGGAAGCTCTTCGTATCGCCGAGGTCGCCCACAGCTTTGAGAGCGATCGAGACGCTGCAGCCGGACGCAGGGTCTTCTTTAGCGACCAACATCATCCCGTGCTTTTGAAGGTCGATCTCGACCATCTCCTTGGCGAAGGCGGCGTCCATATCGGCCGCCTGAGGGCCAACGTTGGCGTCTTCCTTGAGACACGCAGGGTCTTGGAGCTTGTACTTACCGATCAATTCACCGCGGATCTCGACGCCTTCGACGCCGCCTTCAAACGGGTCGGCAACAATTCCGGGTCGAGCGGGAGTTTCGTTAGCTGGCGCAGCTGGGGCTCCGTCGCCGGCCCCTTCGGCCGCATCACCGGCCGCAGCTCCGTCACCGACTTCAGCGGGAGCGGCCGGAGAATCGGATTTAGGCGTTTCCGCAGCAGGGGCTTCGGCGGGAGGCGTATTTTTCGGGCGACCGTAGAGGTCAGCGCGAGGACTCGAACATGCGGCACCCACGAGGGCAAACGCTACGAGTGCGATCACTAGGGGGCTTTTCACGGAATCTGATTTGAACTTTTTCATAGGTCACTCCTCCAAAAATTTTCACCGTCGGAAATTCATCGGCCGAACATCATGCAGCCGCGCCGCCTTTGAGCAACCTTGGTGCCAGCCCATCACACATGTGATTTCGGCCAGTTAGCTCGACCGAGCGGGGGAGAATCGGGAGCCAGTCTCGACAGGCGTATAGATCTTAGACAGGATGGAGGGATGCACTCGACGCTCAAACTCGTCCATCCGCTGGGTGAACAGGGCGCAGCCCTGGCGTCGAAAACCTCGGTTCGTTTTGAGTCCTATCTCGAAGGACATCAGCTGAAGGTGCGATTCGAAGTCCGTTCTTCCAAGTCCCCTCACGTGAACCCAGCGCTCTCCCTAAGCGGCTCGCAATGGGGGCTTTGGGACTGGGATGTGGTGGAGCTCTTTTTACGGGTGGGACCTGAGGCCTATTACGAGTTCCAGGTGAGCCCTTTGAATCAGCATTTTGAGCTGAAGATCTTTGAGCCGCGGAAGCGGTTTGATCGCGATTTCACCTCTGGCTTCACCCACCGGGCATTTGGGCTCAATGGTGGTCAAGGTTGGGGCGCGGAGATGGACATCCCTCTTCATGCGTTGGGAGGGTCGCCAGGAGCGGTCGACCTGATCGGTAATGCCTTCGCTATTCTTGGGGCGGGGGTGGAACGAACCTACTGGAGCCTTCATTTGCCGCCGCAAGAAGTTCCGGATTTTCACCTGCCGGAGCGGTTCGCCCCAATTCTTTAAAGCGGAGCGGTACGTAGAACGTGAAAAAGCCCGGCGGATCAATGATTCGCCGGGCTTCTTCCTAGATGATGAAGTGTCTGAACTTAGATCGAGGCAGGCTTGCGTAGCCCAGCACGGCCAGCGCGGATTGCTGCGTTGATCTCGCGAATCACTGGCTTAGAAAGCTTCGTCACGTCTTCACCGCGTCCGCCATTGTCTGGGTTGACGTAAGAGACGTTGCAGCTGCGCTGCCAGTCATAGCGAAAGTCGCTGTCGCCGCGAACGAGCACGCCTTCAATCCGGCCGGTCGTCGCATCGAAGACGGCGCTTCCTGAGTTACCAGCGAAGACATCGACCGTAGTGACGTAGTGGGTGGACGGCGAATTGTCGCGCACTTTGCCGTCTGCGACCTTCGTGGGAAGACCAGATGGGTGACCGATGACCAGAAGATCGGTGTTCGCCGCGAGATCGCGACCCATCCCTAGCTTCAGGGGCTTGCGTCCTTCCACGCGACGATCGAGCTGAATCACAGCGTAGTCCGCTCCGCGAGACTCCAGAACGTGCTTGAGGATTTTTTTACAGCTGTAGATTTCCGACTTTGGCAGCGTCTCGGGTTGATCGCCCTGTTTGCGAATGCCGTAGCCGAAGGCGAATGCCGTCGCTTCGCAATCC
>JBEIOW010000081.1:0-7461 GCA_040377385.1 Bacteriovoracaceae bacterium
CATTCAGTCGGGCCTCAGCCTCTTCTATACGGTCGAAACCAATCGCGCGACGCGGGCCTTGATTTTTTTCCCAATGGTAGCAAGCTATAAAGAGTTCAAAACGAATTTCCGCTTCTTCGGCTTTACGATCAAATAAGGTCGCCCGCCGGGCGAAGAATCGAGTGAACCTTGGCTGCTGCTCCCGCTTCCATTTCCGTCCAAGTCGAATCCGCTCCTACCCACGAGACGTGGACCCTCACGGGCATCCTTGACGAGACCTTCGCGCCGGCATCGCCAAAGTCCGCGAAACTTCGGGTGAACTGCTCAGGCGTGAAGCGAATCAATTCGGTCGGCGTCAAGGCTTGGCTTCAAACCTTCTCTGTGATGCAAGGCAAGATTGAAGTCACCTATGTCGACGTTCCTCCCGTACTTGTCGAGCAGTTCAACATGATTTCGAACTTCGGCGCGGGCGGACGTGTGGAGTCCTTGCTCGTCCCTTTCCTTTGCAAACCATGTAAATCGACTTTGTTTGGAAAGTACACGGCCGAAGCACTCAAGCAGGCGCAGCTCCAGCTTGCGCCCGCCAAATGCCCCACCTGCGGTGGCGAGGCCGAGTTTGACGACTTTCCGGAAGAGTACTTCGCCTTTCTTCAACGGTAGCGAAGGTCGGGCTCCGCCTTCTCATCGCGCTTGGTATTCTCGTCCGCGAGATTAAGGCGCCCGAGCGGAGAGTGCCGAAGGAGCGAAAACTCAAACAAGAAGAAGCTCGGTCGACTCAGGCCAAAGCGCCGCATCTGCTCAGGATCTTCGATCCACACGAGGTTAGTCGGATTGTGGTCGAATGTAATCTTCCGTCCGCTGACCCTCAAGATGGCATCATTGAGCGCATAGATTTCGTTGAGTGATCGAATCATCGCCGGGGAAAATCTCACCGAAGGATCCTCAAGCAACTCGGCCAGCGTGGTTCCTTTCAGGTAGGGCTTGAGGAATGCAGTTCGTCCGTTTTCCAAAACCAGCGCGGAGAGAATCGGCAGGGCGGGAACCGTCCCACTCGCCCAAGCGGTGTCCCGATTCAAGAACCCCTTCTCCTGGGCTTGCAGGACCCAGGACGCTCCGGCCCTCAGATCGGCCTCTTCTTTATCCATCAGCTTGCGAAGTGGACCGATCGAGACTTGCGTCACCCCAAAAATCGGATACTCGTGCCCGATCTTCATCACCAGCGGCATGCCGGACCAAAAATTCACCGTGCCTGATGAGTCGATCGTCACCACGGAGTAGGCAGCTCCCGAAACGCCGGCTCCGAGTCGCTCACCCAGTAGAACCTTCATGCGTCCGAGGGAAGCGTCCTTCACCACCACCCACTGGTTCGAATACGAAATCGCGTAAGGAGCGAGAACGGACTTCCGCAGCCAATTGATCATGCATTCCGCTGGCGATGCCCTGGCTCCACTCGCCCAAGCGACGCTGACGCCACTGAATCCCGCCATCCCCATCGCGAGGCCGAACGAAAGCGCAAATGCGCATCGTGTCATCGAAAAGCCAAGTCTAGCGGGCGCGCGAGCACTCATCATTGAACTCATCGGCAATTGCTGCGGCGCCTTGACAATTCACGCAGTGCAGTGCAAATCCCAACGCATGCAATCCCAATTGAATTTTTTCGCTCGCACCCTCGCTCTCATCGCACTCCTCGGATCGGGCGCTCTCGCTTGCGGAAAAGGCGGCGGCAATGAGCAAAAGCCCGGCCCCGGTGCCGCGGACATCGTGATCACGATGGATGCGACCGATGAGGCCAAGCTTAGCCGCACCCTCGCCTCTCTCTCAGCTGCCGGCACCCTCTCCTCAGCGCGGATCGCAGAGGCACACAAGAAGGGCGACGTCGCTGAGCATCGCTCGATGGTTTCCGTCGTTCATCGTGGCACGAACGAACGCAAGCTCATCGAGCTCCTCTCTAAACGGACGATCACCGAGCTAGACGCGGTGGCCGATACGTTCAACTACATCGCCGAAGTGCCGTTGCGCATCGACGGCGAAGACGGTTTTGAGCTCAGCGACTACCGAACGAGCCGTAAAGAGTACGTTTATGACCGCGAGTCACGCGACGAATACCTCCGCAGTAGCGTCGACCTGCGCGCGATGGTTCTCGATGAATTCAGCGGATACCAAGGACCACTCACGGTTCGTCTGCAGGCAGAAACCCCGGTGACCCGTGGAGTTCGCGGCGATCGCCTCGAAACACTTCGATTCCACATCACGGGCGACCTCACCCGCGACGGTAAAACTTACGCGATCGCCGACGAGCTCGCGCTCATCCTGAGTCCGGATCTCCCCGCCTTCTATCAACCTGTTGGCTACCGTCTCTCCGATCGCATCAGCGGCCGCGTTTGGTACCAGCGCGATCTGCTCCGCTTGAACGGGGCGGCGATCGGCGCATTTTAATTCCCGAGCGAAGAGAACGAATCCGGTTTCGGCGAGTCTCGGCGTGTGATTGAGTGCGGGGCATGAACCCCAATCAGCCCCTCCCGAACGTAAAAGACATCCAGAAGTACGCCGGCGTCGCGATCCTCGTCCTGATCGTGATCGTGCTGGCCGCCGGTACAACTTTCATCATTCCTCCCGGCCATCGCGGAGTCATGGTGACGATGGGCAAGGTCTCGCCCGTCTTCGCGCCCGAAGGCCTGGGCTTCAAGGCGCCCATGATCACAACGGTGCTCCCGATCTCGGTTCGCCAACAAACCAAAACGGCGCAAGCCGAGTGCTATTCTTCAGATCTTCAGCAGATCAAAGTTGAGCTGCGCGTCCTCTACCGAATCCCCGAGAACATGATCGTGAAAGTGTTCCGCGACTACTCGGGCGATCCCTTCGACAGCCTGATCTCTCCCCGCGTGAGCGAAGCGCTGAAGGAAGTCACCGCGCTTCAAAGTGCGGAACAGATCGTCAAAAAACGCGAAGAGATTAAATCCAAAGCGCTCGCCTCCGCTAAGGCCAAGATCGGTGATCTCATTGTCATCGAAGACATCGTCATCCAGGACGTCGCGCTCTCGAAGGAACTCGAAACCGCGATCGAGGCCAAAATGGTGCAAGAACAAGAGGCCGCTAAGGCCAAGTTCATCCAACAAAAGGCCGAGATCGAAGCGAGCACCGCGATCATCCGCGCCAAGGGTGAGGCCGAAGCCATTCGTGTTCGCGGCCGCGCACTTCAGGACAGCCCGGGACTGGTTCAGCTCCAGATTGTGGAGAAGTGGAACGGAGTCAGCCCTCTCGTCGTCGGCGGCTCGTCTTCCGCCGGTGGCGCCAACATCCTGCTTCCGATCGGAAAATAGGTGGCTCGCCAGGCGAGGGGTATCCTTCAGATTGCGATCCTCGTCGGCATCGTCCTAGCACTGGTGAGACTGTTCCCTCTCCTCGTGCGCGCAGGAGAAGCCGCTGCGCTGAGCATCGTGAAGTTCTGGTGGATCGTCTTGATTCTTGCGCTCGGCGGTTGGTTGGCCTGGGTTCTCAACAAGCGCAACGACGACGCGCCTTAGCTCACAAAGAGGGCGCGCGCGCCTTCTTGAGCGAACAAAGCGGTATCTCATCAGGGCTCGCCGCGGATCCTTGGGTCGGCCAGAACTTTCCTTCCGTGACGAGCAAATCCATCCTGGAGAAGAAGGCCGTCAGCTGTGGCGAAAAAGGGGCGGTAGCCGCGTCACGCACAAAAAACGGATGATCTACTTGAAGCAAGCGGCACGAACTCGAAGACAAGCTCGACTGCAACAAAGCTTCGCTCGTTCGGCGATTGTCCACGGCCTGGTCGTTCTCGACGGCGACGAACTGCGCGCGGGTGCGGTAGTGCGGATTCTGAGCGAGACGACGAGCCGTCCAAGCCCCGAGGCGACTCGCGGCGAGCAGCTGATCTAAGCGGAAATCACAGTAGCCAACCCGGTCAGGATTCTCGGTGCAGCCCGGTCCCCAGTTCACTCGGTAGCCCCGAACGAACTGAACTCTGCTGGAAACCCCGATAGCGATCTTTGCGTTTTTCTGGCTCACGTCCAAGTAGGGCGCGAGAAACATCGCACGGTCGTAAAGCTCAGGGTCAAGCGCCACGCTCGCCATCGCGACGCCGCCACCGACCGAGAGGCCGCCAATCGCCTTGATCCCCGGAAGCTCGCGAGCGACCTCGTTGGCGAACCGCGCGAAATCCACATATCGCTTCCACTCATCCCCCTGCGGCATCGCATCCGGGACAAAGCTGCCCACTTGATCCCGAAGCCCATGACCAGGCAGCAGGAAGAGATAGGAGTCAAAGCCGAGCTTCGAAAAGTTTTCGGCCATTTCATCAAACTGGCTCGGGCACCCGGTGAACCCGTGCATGAGCAGCACGGATCCGCGGTAAGTCGTCCCAGCCTGACGAGCCACGCGACGGGGCTTGCACCGCTCCTGCAGGAGAGAAAGAGGCTGATTCGCTAGGTACGTCTCCCAGAGAGGAGACCGAGGCTCAGCGACGTCCGCAGCAAAGACGGCCGGCGCAAGCAGCGCAAGCCATGAGATCCGCGCGAACACGCCTACAGTCCTGCTGAGCCATTCTAATACGCACACCATGCGCGCATATTAACGCATCGCGTCATTTTTTGTCTAGACTGTTATCGCCCTAGAAAGCTGCCCCCTTCAAGCTGGCCCCTTTCCGTGTGCCTTGGGCTCGGGCAACCCTGCGATTTCTCTGCAAAGGTCCACGCAACCCCCCAAGACTCTGGGCTGAAGTTCGATATTTTTCAGTGATTCTAGATAGATGGATACGGATCAGGCACACAGAGAGGGGGCAGTTTATGTTTGTAACACTCCCCACTTCGCTGCTCCCACTGGTCCGGCTCCGCCGGACCCGTGATGGCTCACGCCCGCTTCGTGAGGGAGTGTTTTTTAACACTCCCCACTCCGCTACTCCCACTGGTCCGGCTCCGCCGGACCCGCGATGGCTCGCGCCTGCTTCGTGAGGGAGTGTTTGTAACACTCCCCACTTCGCTACTCCCACTGGTCCGGCGCGAGCCGGACCCGCGATGGCTCGCGCCATCGCCAAAAACAGAATTCCCAGAAACATGTTAGCCAACATGTTTCTGGGAATGGTGCCGAGGGCGGGACTCGAACCCGCACGCCCCTTACGGAACTCAGGATTTTAAGTCCTGTGCGTCTACCAGTTTCGCCACCCCGGCAAGGTGAGGCTTTTTTCGATCCCGTCGCAGCGCCTATCCGTGCGCGGCCCGGTACCCTTTCAATCCAGCGACTCCGGAAGCGGTATCGCTGATCACATAGAGATGAATGCCTGGCGCTCCGTAACGTTTCAAGCGTTCGATCAAAAGAAGGAACTGCTCCACACCGCGATCCAGGCTGTCGGGACCATTCTCTTCGGGGAGGCGCTTTAAGATTTCAGCGGGCACCTGGACGCGAAACTTCGACATCATCTTGTTGGCCTGGCTTTGGCTCTTCAAGATGCGGGTTCCGGGGAGCACCGGGATCTTTTGCAGCCCGGCTGCGCCGCAAGCATCCAGGAACCGCGCGTAGGCCTCGGCATCAAAGAGCATGTCGGTGATGCCGAACTCGGCTCCACTCTCGACCTTCAGGCGGAAAAAATCCACGCGCTCAGTCGGATCCGGATGCTCAGGATAGACCGCAGCTCCAATGCAAAAATCCGTCTTCACCGGGCTCTCGATGGAAGGACCGCCGCCTTTGCGCGGGAGGAACTGTCCGCTATTGAGAGCGCGGATCTGTCGAATGAGTTCGTAGGCGTAGGAATAACCGCCCTCACGGGGGCGCCACTCGGGCTGACCGTCCGGCGGGTCTCCGCGAAGCGCAAGGATGTTTCGGATCCCAAAATAATGGTGATCCATGAGCTGATTTTCCACCTCTTCGGGAACGAGATCCCGGCAGGTGAAGTGGGCGATGCAGGGCTTTCCGAGCTGCTCTTTGACCACCTGGGCGATCGGCAAACTCCCGCCGCGCAAACTTCCACCCGCTCCCTTGGTAACGGAGAGAAACTCGGTTCCGGCGTCAATCAGCGACTGGACCTGCCCAATGACCTGGGACTGCTCCGCTCCATTGCGAGGTGGAATGATCTCGGCGGAAAGCGTGAACTTCCCACGCGAAAAAACGTCGGTAATCTTGGTATCGGGCCGGAAGGGCAACATTTGACGCATCTTCTCTAAAAAAGACTTGAATCAAAAGGGAGAACTTCGAATAAAGAGAAGGACATGGCCCTTCTTAAGACCTCCCAGAACCTCGTCCTCCGGGCCCTGAAACGAACCGGTTTCGAATGTGAGTACCGCCATTGGGGGGAGCGCCGGATCGCCGTCTGGAAGAAATCCCTGCGGGTCCTCCCCGCACGCAAAGCCAAACGCCGGCTGGTCTTCATCCCGGGCTTTGGTGACTCGCCGTTCTCCTGGATCGGCGTCTTCGCCCTACTCATTCCGGTCCTGAGAAAATATTACGATGAGATCGTCTTTCTCGAGTTCCCGGGCTTCTCTGGCACCATCGAAGCCGATATCGCCTTTGACTCGTTCGACGCGCTCTTCAAGGCCGTCGACGAGACGCTCGACTCCCTGAAGCCCAAGGCCATCCTCGCGCACTCGCTGGGTGGCTGGTTGGCGGGACACTACGCCTGCCGCGAGCCCGTTCGAGCGTTGGAAAGAAAACGGAAACCCACCCTTGAACAACTCTTCCTCGTCGCCCCTTCGGGGGTCATTCCGAGCGCCAAGGAACTGCGGTGGTGGGCGACTATTTTTCGCCGCTCCACGCGAGAGGGCATCGCTCCGATTCGCCCCCATCTTTTTGCCAAAGAGCCCGCTTGGTTCCGCTTGATTGAGAAGGAATTCTCGCGCTTCACCCGCAAGGCCGAGGTACGTGACTTCCTTTATTCTTTTCGCGCGCGTCACCATCGCCTCGAACCGCACATGGAGCACGTGCGCGCCAAAACGTGGCTGATCTGGGGAGAGAAAGACACTCTCGTTCCCACGTCGTGGTCAGCACCTTGGCTCAAAAACCTTGCCCCCGAAGCCGAAGCTCAGCTCGTCGTCCTTAAGAGAATCGGCCACAGCCCTCAGCTGGAATCAACCGCGACGCTGGTTGCGATCCTGGGCCAGATCATGGCGGGCTACGAGCCTCACCCCTGGGGATCGCGTTGGTACTCGTTGAATCCGACTGAGCCACAACCGGAAAGGAACGCCGTATGAAAACCGCCCCTTCTCCTATCGCTCCCCTTTTCCTCATCGAATCGCGCGAGATCGGCAGCAACGTCGGACGCGGGAATCTTCTCGGCATCCAACCCTACATGGTCATGAAGGACTACCGAAACGAAGAGACCTTCACGACCAAGATGCGCGGCTACTTCCAAGAGGCGCGGGCCAAAGGGTTCATTAACCCCAAGACCGTCGTCGTTCTTCCGGAGTACGCGGCGACCTGGCTCGTGGCGGTCGAAGAGAAGGACGCGATCTACGCGTGCAAGACCGTTGAAGGGGC
>JBEIOW010000188.1:0-5014 GCA_040377385.1 Bacteriovoracaceae bacterium
CAACCTTGGAGTTGATGGTGACCGGAAAATCGAAATCGGTGTTCTGCAGACGGACGCCTTGAACCACAATCTCACGGGGGTTGGTCTCGGCGATCGCATCGGGCGAGAGACGGCGGGTCTCGGAGGCCTCTTCATTCGCCAGGATTTCGCGGAAGGTGGGCGCATTGACCGCGCCGTTCGAACGACGCTCGTAGCCGGATGCCGAACGTCCACTCGACGGACGAGTCGTTGCGCATCCCATCAGCATCGAGGCCAATACGAGCCCGACACTGACTCCAGTCTTCAAATTCACCATCCTAGTGCGCCCTCGAATTAAGAAATTTCCAAAGGAATTCGCGGACTAGCCACGTCCTCGGCCGTCTTACAATTTTGCGGGGGGGTAGCAAGAAAGTCAATCCAAAGCCAGACTACTTCAGTCCGACATAGGCTCAATGATGAGCGCGTTTCCTTGCGTGTTCGGGGGGTTAGCCGGAGCTACAGAGATTGAACCCGGTTGATCGGACACCGCAGCAGCCGGAGATCGATCCAGCGCCGCTCGACTCTTCAATCCCGATTCCGCGCCCAAGCGCATCAAGGCGCGCATCGAATGCTCGACTTCCTCGCGGACCGCATCGGCCATTCTTGCACTCGCAAATGGGGATTCTCCCCCTTCTCCGGGCGATCCCCAACCCCGACCCAGGAGAGCTCCCCGCGGGCTACTCTCCGCCGACTGTTGGCCGAGTCGCGGTTTCACAATCCGGTCCAATGCCACTTCGTCTCCGAAATGAGCATCCCCTTCGATGCGTGCATGCTCGATCGGCGCACGCACGCCCACCGCCGCTACCCGACGAGCGCTACGGCCAGGGATCCGTTCGGCGGAATAGCGAAAGTAGCCGGCGTACACCCCTTCTTCGGCGGGAAACTGGGCGCTTGGAGCATGCTGAAGCGCTTGTAAATGTCGCTGTGCTTGAAGGCGAAGGTAATCCAGTCGTGGCGGCGGAAGCGGGAAATTAGCCGAGACTCGGTAATTCTGATCGATCAACACTTGCTCGAGGAGCTGCGTCTCCGGACGCGACGTCACCCGAAGCCGGAACAGATCGGAGGCGCTCTCCACGATTTCCACGCCGTAGACGGCGCGAATCTCTTCCGGGATCTCAAACCCGTCGACTTCGAGGGTCGTCGAGTACGAACCGGTCATCGTTTTGCGGTACCGATGAAAATGAATCGCTCGGTCCAAAAACTCGACGACGGCCTGCCGACGATCCGTGTTGATGCCGCCCAAGGATCCGCGCGCACTTTCGGGCTCGCCGGAAACGGCAGCCGTCGAAATTCCCACCTGCGCAGAAGAACGCGTGGCCGAGTCCGGAAAAACACCCGAAGGCGCCCGAACGAGGAGGCCCATCAGCGCGGCTAACAGGACGATGAAAGAGTAACGGCGGCCCATCTCAGCATAATGCGGTGCAATATGTGAGCCGACTCTAAAGATAATCTTAACAATTGAGAACCCAAGTGGGACAGGGACTTACGCGACGAAAATCTTCGCGGTTCCTTCAAAGGCTGGCGAACTTCTCGACACTGTCAGTGCCCTAGACGATCGCTGAGTGGGGAGGAAAACCGATTTCAGGCCACTTTTAGTGGAGCTGAGCCGGGTCGAATTTCTTCACGACATCGACGATCTTGAGTTCAAGATCTTCGTCCGTCTCAAAGACGTCATCGATGTGGGACGAGCGCATGAGGTATTGGCTGATCGTCTCCGCGACGTGTTTCAGCGGCTTTTGGAAGTAGAATCCGTTGAGCTCGTCATCCCCAAGACCACCGCGAACGATGGATTTAGCGGCTTTGAAAGCGTCGCTTTCGGTCATTTGCGAATCTTGAATTTGCTCAGCGCGACCGCCCATTTTCTGGATCGCACGCTCGCGAATGTCTTGTTCGGTCAGGATGTAAGGTCCGACGAGGCCGTAGACCTCTTCCGACACGATCTGACGGAGACGGGGAGGGAAAGTAATCGCCTTCTGGTTTTCCAGGCGCGTAATGATGCTCTTGCACAGGGCCTTCACGGTTTCACGATCAGTCGCCATAGACATTCGAAGCCCTCCCTTTTCAAAGAGCGTAGCCTACTTCCTAGGGACGCTCAGCTTCTTTTTGGCTTTCTCGAGAAAAAAACCTACCCCCCGCGATAGTTCGGCGAGGCCAAAAATCCGCGAAACACCGAGCGCGACCAGGGCTCCCGCTCCCACACCGCAACCCACGCGCACCCACCGCGCCAAGAATCCTCCGCCCAGACCGCTCGCGAGCAAATGGTCGATACCGTAGACGACTCCCCCCATGATCAGCGCGACGAGAAGATATCCACCAAAGGCGCTGAAGATCGGTCGAAGTGGAAAACTCGCACCGCGCGCCCTCACCTGTCGACGGACAGCAAAGAGAAGCTGAAGCGCGTTCACGAGCGCGCCGATCGAAGTGCCAAGCGCAAGGCCCCAAAAACCGATCGGACCAGAACCCGACCATCCCACAAGCGCGAGGTTCAAAACGATCGTGACTAAGACCGAGACGAGACTGGAAATCACGGGGGTGCGGGAGTTCCCCATGGCGTAGCAGGCGGGGGCGAGAATCTTCACGACCGAGTAAAACGCGAGGCCGACGGAGTACGCCGCGAGTGCGAGCGCCGTCGCGCTGGTATCGGCGGAAGTAAATTGCCCGTATTCGAAGAGAAGCGCGACGATGGGCACACCCAAGAAAGCCAGCCCCGCCGCCGCCGGGAGATTGATCGCAAACGCTTGCCGCAAAGCCGAGGTGATCGTCGCGGTCACGTCGCCGTATTCTTCGCGCACCCAAGCTTTAGACACACGCGGGAGACTCGCCGCCGCCAGCGAAACGCCGAAAATCCCGATCGGGAACTGCAGCAAGCGGAAAGCATAGCTCAACCACGAAACTGCGCCCGTGCCCTGGGACGTCGCGAGAATACTGTTCACGAGAAGATTGATCTGAGTCGCGGCCAAACCGACCATGCCCGGGATCATGAGCGCGAGCATCTGACGAAGGGCCGGGTCCGTAGTCCAGCTCACCTCACCCGGTACGCGCACCGGCCAGCGGTAACCCACCCGATAGAGGGAGGGCAGCTGACAAAAGGCCTGAACCGCGCCCCCCAAAACTACGCCGACCGCGAGGCCAGTGATGGGTTCGTATCCAAAACGGGGCGCGAGAAACGACAGGCCCACACCCGTGACGATCGAAGTCAGGTTGAAGAGGGCCGAGGCGAACGCCGGCAGGAAAAAGCGCCCGCACGCGTTCAGAATCCCCATGTAGGCGGCCGCGAGCGCGACTAGCGGGAAGAACGGAAATAGGATCCGGGTGAGGAGCACGGTCAGCTCGAACTTGCCGGGTACTTTCTTAAACTCCGAGGCGTAGAGATTCACGAGCTCCGGCGCGTAGATCATGCCGAGCACGGTCAATCCACAAACCAACCAGAAGAGGACCCGGAACACTCGTCCCGCCACACGCCAGGCGCGCGTCTCGCCTTCTTTTTCGCGGACAGAAGTGAAGGTCGGCACGAGCGCAGAGCTCATGGCGCCTTCGGCGAAGAGATCCCGCAGGAGATTGGGGATCCGGAACGCGATCACGTAGGCATCGGTCGCCCAACCGGCTCCGAAGAGGATCGCGATGACCTGCTCACGCACGAGGCCCAGGATGCGGCTCATGAACGTGGCCGCGCCCATGGCGCTCGCGTTGCGCATCAGATCTCCCGAAGGAGATTTCAAGCGGGGAAGTTCTTGGCCATCCACTTATCGATCCCTTCATCGATCTTGGAGCGGAAGGGCATCGCCATCAGGCTCAGCTTGCCTTCGAGGCGAAGCGCGCCCTCCTCACAATGCAAAGTCGCGCTGAACATCGAAGAGCTGACGCTGACTTGCTTCTTCGCGGGATCGGATTTGACGTCGAACTTACCGACGTTGGACTTCTCCATGAACCGGCCGATCTCGGTCGAAACCTTGTCGTACAATTCCTGGGAGTTCTTGCCGGGGACTTTCACGATGCGAGCGTAACTAGGCATTCCGAGATCTTAGCTGAAGTTTTCCATATCGGCGAGGATTTGGCCCGCTTCGACTTCATCCTCCGCGCGAACCTTCCAAGCCGTGACGCGAACGTCCGCCGGAAACGAATGGGCTACGAGTCGCTGCAAGGATTCCACGACGATCGCCGGCTCATGCGCCGGAACCACCGTGCCCTCCCGAAAAAGGACCGCGTGCACCCGCCCCGAGACGAGTGAATACAACGAACGCACTTTCGCTCCCGATTTGGGATGCACGAGCCGCACGCTCAAAGTCCATCCCCCGAGCCGGACGCGCCATCGGCCGTGCGCGAGCGGAAACAGACAAACTCGGATCCCTTCGACCGCGGTCGGATCGGCCGACTGTACGGCTCCCGGAGTAGTCGCCGGAGCCGCAAGCACGCCGCTGACGCCCTTCATTCCTCGGTACTCAAAAAACTCCGGCGGTCGCACCCAGGCCAGCGGTTGACCCGAAGGCCGCACCCATTGATCGCCCACCGCCCAGCGCGCTCCGAGCGGCGCCACCTTGTCCTGATTGTGAACGGTGTTGAGGGTAAAATTCGCGAGCGACGCCATCAGGACCATTCGGTCTCCCGAGGGCCGAACCTCGGGGATGAACTCCTCCTCGAGAAACCCGGAATGGACCATGCCCGCTTGGACCCACGGGTGGCGCACGATCTCGGCGAGGTAGTGATCGTTGAGCTGCAGTCCACCTGCGATCCAAATTTCACTCAGAACAGCCGCCGCGTTCGCGAGCGCCTGCTTGCGGTCCTGAGCCCCCACGCAAAGTTGCGCGACGAGCCCGTCAGACTTCGCTTGAACTGGATCGCCCTGCCCGTAGGGCATCACGAGAAACGCCTCGCTCTTGGGCAACTTCCAAGAACGTTTGGCGGAAACTTCGCGGATCACCCCTGGCTGCGGCAGCTTGAGAACGGGATCTTCGGCGTAAATCCGCAGACTGACGGCACTCGTCCAACTCTCGTCCGC
>JBEIOW010000276.1:0-3956 GCA_040377385.1 Bacteriovoracaceae bacterium
CAACCGCTTCCTTCAGGAAAAAGTCGACGGCAAGCTCGGTCGCAAGATCGTCTTCCGCAAAGGCGACCACTTCCAAGAACTGGCCGACGGCTACAACGAGATGATTGGCGGCATCAATCAACAGGTCAGCCTCGCCGTTGCGGAAATCGAGAAGGGCCGCGCCAACGAAGGCCTGGCCATCCTGAAAAAACTCCAACACGCGGATTCGCCCACCCCGAAAGGGTGATCGAGTGCTCCGCTCGATCGCTCTTTACTTCTTGATCACGTCCGCCGCGTGCTCGATGGCTGCGTCTGCGGCTCCAGTGGATACGCTGCTGACTGGATTCTCCGCCAAGCACAAGAGTCGTGCGGCCCAGCGAATCGCTCAAGCCACCCGCGAGATGGAGAGCGGGAAGTTCGCCGCCGCCCGCGTAACGCTCACTCCGCTCCTTAAGGATCGCACTTACATCGACTATGCTCATGCGCTCACTGCTGAAGCCCAGCGCCGCGAAGCCCGCGCCGCACTCGAACAGGGAAAATCCGGAGTCGCACCTCTCCTCCGTTCCGCGATCCAAAATCTAAGTCGTATCGAGATCGAACAAGCCTACTCGCCGTTCATTCCCATGGTCCCCGTCGAACTCGCGCGCACTGAACTCCTGCTCGGTTCCGCTCTTTCCATCGGAAAACAAGACGCCGAAGCTCAGCGCGCATTTGAATCCGCTTTCCAACGACTCGCCGTGGAAAACGCGTTCACTTGGATCGAACCCAAGGCACTCGATCACTACGTCGCTTCATGCCGGCGAAAAACCGGACCTCAGTGTGGCTCCTGGAATCGCAGGCTGCTCCAGGCCTTTCCTCGCGTCTCGCCCGAATACAAGGCACTCGCGGCGTGGACTCCTCCAGCTCCTGCCGCCTCGGCCAGTCCCATCGCCTCCACCGAAGTCGTGCTTCCGAACGCAATCCGCGGGAATCAAGCGTACAAGACTCCCGACGCCGACCAGGCCGCAATCGACGAAGCGCTCGCTTTGGCAATCGATGGCAAAGAGCGCGCAGCCCGGCAAGCCTTCCAGAAGTTCATCGACGAGTACCCGCGCTCTGCGCACCGTCACCGCGCCCGCTACTGGATCGCCAAGCTCCTCAAAGGCGATGGCGAATCGGATTCCGCCAACCAGGCGTTTGAATCCATCCTCGCCGAAGCACCCCTAAGTTTTTACGGACTGCTCGCCTCCTTCGAACTCGGAAAAAGCGCACGCGAGCTAATTTCAGGCGAGCTCCCCAGTGCGACGGACGTCGAGCCGACCCTGACCCCGCTTGAGGCCATTCGTATCCAACGCGCTCAGCAGTTCCTGGCCGAGAAGCAGAAACGCTGGGCTGCGCTTGAGCTCAAGGAGATCCGCGGCAAGGATTCGTTCAGTTCTGAATTCCTCGTTTACCTCTCCTGGCTCCATCACGAAGCCGAATCCCATCTCGGCGCCTTCCGCGTGCTCCAGACGCTCATTGACCGCGGCTCCTCCTACGCCCGTACGAGCTTCGTCGTTCGAATGGTTTTCCCGGTAACGTTTTACGAATCCATTCAGAAAGCCGCTCAGGAAGCCGAGCTGGACCCAGTGCTCGTTCTCAGCCTCATCAAGCAGGAGTCGGCGTTCGAAACACAGATCGCCTCCTCGGCCGGCGCGTCCGGCCTCATGCAGCTCATGTATACGACCGCGATTGACGTCGACCCGCAGGTCGCGCGCCGCGACCTCAAGCAAGCCGAAGCGAACCTCCGCATCGGCACGCGCTATCTTAAGCAGATGCTGAAGAAGTATGACGGGAGCATCGCGCTCGCGCTTTCGGCGTACAATGCCGGGCCCGGCAATACGGATAAATGGGTCAAGGCTTACGGCATCGACAAAGGATTGCTCGATTTCGTGGAGCGCATCCCTTTTAAAGAGACTCGCGAATACGTCACGTCGATCATCCGGAACTATTCCTGGTACGCGCCGCTCGTGCCGGGAGGAGATCCGCTCAAGCCCCTCGAAGCTTTCTGGAAAGCGCCTAAGCCCGCACCCGCCCCTGCTCCGTCTGAGTCGCCGACGACCGCACCCACGGCGGCGCCTTCGGCGCAGTAGGCGCAATGAGCAGGTCGGGAATTGACTTAAACCGCAAACCGGAAGTGCATGATGTCGCCATCGCGCACGACATACTCTTTGCCTTCTAGCTTGAGCGCGCCCGCGTCTTTAATGGCCGATTCGCTTTTGTATTTCATCAAGTCGTCGAAGTGGAACACCTCGGCTTTGATGAAGCCCTTTTCGAAATCCGTGTGAATCACGCCCGCGCAGGCCGGAGCCTTCCAGCCCTTATGGAACGTCCAAGCGCGCACTTCGATCTGGCCCGCTGTGAAATAGGTCTGTAGGCCCAGGAGATCATAGCCCGTCCGAATCACGCGATTGAGGCCCGGCTCGTCCATTCCCATTTCTTTCAGGAAGGATTCCTTCTCGGCCGGCGCAAGCTCCGCGATCTCGGATTCGATCTTTCCGCAGATTTGTACGACCGGCGCGTTCTCGGCCTTCGCGTGCGCGATCACGCGTTTGACGTATTCGTTCGGCTCGGCCGAACCGATGTCTGAGTCATCCACGTTAGCGACGTACATCGCCTTCTTCGCGGTGATGAGGTGGAAGTCATAGATGAGGGCCATCTGCTCTTCGTCCAAGCCCAGTGCACGAACCGGCTTTCCGGTTTCGAGCCCAGCGCGCACGATCTGAAGCACGCCAATCACGGCCTGCGCTTTTTTGTCGCCCGCCTTGCCAGCTTTTTCGGTCTGGTTGTAGCGTTTATTGACCGCATCCAGGTCCGCGAAGATGAGCTCCGTATCGATGACCGAGATGTCGCGAATCGGATCGACGGAACCATCGACGTGAATGACGTTTGGATCCGCGAAGCAGCGAACGACGTGCGCGATCGCGTTCGTCTCGCGGATGTGACCAAGAAACTGGTTCCCCAGACCCTCTCCTTTGGACGCGCCTTTCACGAGGCCAGCGATATCAACGAATTCCATCGTCGCCGGGATGACGCGATCCGTGGGGATGTACGTTTGAATCCGCTCTAGGCGCGGATCCGGAACCTTCACGATGCCCGTGTTCGGCTCGATCGTGCAGAAAGGATAATTCGCCGCTTCGGCTTTAGCCGAAGTGAGCGCATTGAAGATCGTCGACTTGCCGACGTTCGGGAGACCGACGATGCCGCATTTAAAACCCATTCCAAATTCCCCTTATTTCTTTTCCGCTGTTTTCGCTTCGGGTTTTTCCACCCGATTGTATTCGTTCATCGCGCCGCGCATGTCCCCGCGCACGATCTGTTCAATCGCCTTCACCGTCGTGTCGAATAGGCGATCCAAGCCCACGAGTTCGTCATCCGTGAATGGCGCCAGCACCCACGCTGCGGCGTCTTGAGGCAGGCCGAGCTTCGATGGGTGCCCCACTCCGATCCGAACCCGGTGATAACCGTTTTTGCCGGCTCCGAGCGCCGCATCGATCGATTTCAAACCGTTGTGCCCGCCGGTTCCTCCGCCGGTTTTAAGCCGGAGGGTGATCGGAGGCAGATCCACTTCGTCGTGCGCGACGATGAGATCCTCAGGCTCGCATTTGTGGAAGTGAAAGAGCGGCCCCACGCACTTGCCCGAGACGTTCATGAAGGTTTGCGGCTTCACGAGGAGAATCTTCTCGCCCGCAACCGAAGCGGTGAAAACCTCGCCGTGTTCGCGCATCTGCGGCGAACCGGCTTTCCACTCCTCGACCAGACGGTCGATGAGCAGGAACCCCGCGTTGTGGCGCGTGGTTTCATATTTGGGTCCGGGATTGCCGAGGCCGACGATGATTTTCACGGGGCGATTTTCACGATTCGTTCAGCTGAACAGACTGCTCACGCTGTCGTAGTTGTGAATTCGGTAAATGGCTTCGGCCAGGATTTCCGAAACCGAGAGCTGCACGATCTTGCCG
>JBEIOW010000290.1:0-3816 GCA_040377385.1 Bacteriovoracaceae bacterium
ACCCCAAGCCCTACGTGATGCTAGGCTTCAATGTTTTTGCGGCGCCGACGGACGAAGAGGGCGTTTTGCTGGCGTCCTCCGTTCAGCAGGCGTTTGTGAATCTTCGCAGCGGCCGGCCCACGCGTCTCCAGCCTCCGGTTCCTGGATACGCCGAGGCTCTGGGGCCTGCGGAGCGCTCGATCATCGATCAGGCACTGTCATGCTCGGCGATGGGTTCACGCGAGACGGTACAGCGGGGAGTTCGGGAATTTGTCGCACGTACCGGAGCCGACGAGCTGATGATCGTTTCCCAAATCTACGACCATGAGGCGCGCAAGCGCTCCTACGCGATTTTGACGGAGCATTGAGATGGATCTGAAGCAGGAGCTCATTGAATTGGCCAAGAGGGATGCGCAGGTCCGCTCGGATCTTGTCCGCAGAGGTGAACTCTTTGACGGATATCACCCCGAAATGGAGCAGGTTCACAATGCGAATGCCGACCGACTCGAAGTCCTGATCCAGGAATGGGGCTGGCCGACTCAGGAACGCGTGGGTGAAGAAGCCGCCGCGGCAGCCTGGATGATCGTCCAGCATGCGATCAGCAAACCGGTCTTTCAAAAAAACTGCCTGAAGCTGCTGAAGACGGAAGTCGAAAATGGCTCAGTCAAAGCGGCTTTGCTGGCCCATCTCCAAGACCGAGTGAATGTTTTTGAAGGTCAGCCGCAGATTTATGGAACGCAGTTCGATTGGGACTCGCACGGTGAGCTGAGCCCTAAACCCATTCAAGATCCTGAGAAGGTGGATACTTTGCGGCTGGCGGTGGGTCTGCCTCCCTTAAGCGAGGCGGTGGAGCAAATTCGTCTTCGCGCCAAACAGGAGGGGAATCGTCCACCTGTGGACGTGAGTGCGCGTGAAGCAGAGTTTCTCAAATGGGCGAAGAAGGTGGGATGGAGATCTTGAGAATAGACTTTGGGCGGCCCGAGGCGTTCAGGGATCGAGGTTGAGCATCGGACCCACGAACTTCGCTCGAAGCTTGGCTGTACGGCGAGGAGAACTTTCGAATTCTAGCTCTAAGTGTAGATCGAGATCGAGAGAGCGTTGACCGGCGAGCAATCCTTCTTCCATCCGGATCCAAAGAGGGCGTGTGACGCGATCCCCTGGCGCGATCCAAAGGTCTGCTTGAGGTGCCTGGATTTGCATCCTTACGTTCTGCGGAGAGTCCTCTTGTACGCGAACCCGGGCGGGTCGGTCCGATTGATTTTCGATCACCCATTGGTAGGTGTTCGTGATCCAAGCTGTCCCCGTCGTAGCATCGGTCTCGCGCGTGTACGGCGTGCCGTGGGTCCTCAAGAGCGAGTTACGAATCGGAACGCGTTGACTCAGCAAGGAAAGGCTCGCGGCGGTAGTGATGGTCAGCGTGGTCGCCCAAAGCAAGAGCTTCTTGTTCTTGGTACTGCTCTTCTTGGTCTCGGTAAACTCACTCTCTCGTCCGTATCGGATCAAGCCCGCGGGCTTGCCGAGTCGGGTCATGACATCATCGCAGGCATCGGCGCACGCGGTGCACGCGATGCATTCGAGCTGAACGCCGCGCCGAATATCTACTCCGGTCGGGCAAGCTTGCACGCAACGGAAACAATCCACGCAGTCTCCGGGCGGCTGCCCCGCAGCGGTGGCTTTTCCGCGCGGTTCGCCGCGTTTGGCATCGTAGACGATCGCTAGACTTCCGGAGTCCATGAGTGCGGACTGCATCCGGCCATAGGGGCACGCGATGATGCAGAACTGCTCGCGGAACCAGCCGAAGTCAAAGAGAAGAATGCCGGTAACCAAGGCTGCGAAAAGAAAGGGTCCGGGATGCTCGAGAGGCGAAGTGCCCATGAAGCGGAGCACGTTTTCTGCCCCCACGAAGAGCGCAAGGACGCTGTGGGCGATCACGGCGGCGCTGAGGACAAATAGAGTCCATTTGAACGTCTTCTTCTGCAGCCAGGTGGCGTCGTGCGGGCCTTCGTCCAGTCGCTTTCGAGCCACGTGGTCGCCCTCGATTTTGCGCTCGATCGCGCGGAACCAGCGTTCGATGAAGACTGTTTGCGGACAGGCCCATCCACACCAAGCTCTTCCCCACAAGACGGTGATGCCGGCGATAATCGCGATGAAACTGAGCAGCGCCAGAAGCAAGAGTGGGGTGTCATGGGCCCAGAGGACGAGTCCAAAAAGGTGAAACTTCCTCTCTCCGAGATCGATGAGAAACGCCTGTCGTCCGTTCAGTCGCCACCAAGGGAGCGAGAGAAAGATGCCGATCAGGAGCCACTGCACTCCCAGTCGACGGCGTTGGTGTCTTCCAGAAACTTCGGCCGGATAAAGGTGAACTCTTGCCCCGGATTCGTCCGTGGTCGCTAACCGATCTTTGGGAAGCTCGCGGGAGGGCTTCAATCTGCCTTTACTCCCTGGGGAGCTTTCGCTCCCGGCGGGTGAGTCCCCTTCAAGGAGAGAAGAAAGGCGGTAATGGCTTTCGCTTCGGGGTCCCGTACCAGCGACTTCCAGGCAGGCATGCCCTTATCCAAAACGCCTTCTCGGATCACGATAAAGATCTCCGAGGGCTTGGAGCCATGTAGCCAATACTCGTCGGTGAGATTGGGACCGATTCCGCCTTGCCCGGCGTTTCCGTGACAAGAAGCGCACTTAGAGGTGAACGAATTCTGTCCGAGTTTCAGCGCCTCGGAATCCTTGAGAATCTCGGTGAGTTCCGTATCTGTGGGTGGCTGATAGTCTTTGGCATGGAGTGCTGCCGCATAACGAGCCGCTTTGGCTTCGACTTCATAGGTCTCTGCGAGCGACTTCCCGGGTCCGAGTTGATAGTGCGCATAATACCCGGCTGCAAAAATTACGCAGAGATAGAAAGTGGTCACCCACCAGCGAGGAAGGGGATTGTCCTGTTCGATAATCCCGTCGTAGTCGGCGTGGTCTTGTTGATCTTCTGGTTTTCTATCGTTCATCTTTAACTCTCCGTCGATCGAGCGTTGTCCGATTCGAGTGGCGCGCGCGAAATCTTATCGAAAAAATCGCGTCGGCCTTTTCTCAGGGTGTTGATCGCAATGAATCCGAAGCTGCCCAGGAAGAGGCCAAAGCTGATCAGGGTCCAAGAAAGATCGGGCATTCGAGTGAGGACTTCGCGGATCATTTGTTTGCTCCCGTACCGGGTTTGGTTTGGTTCTCTTGAAAGGTCTTCCAATCTTTTCCGAGACGCTGGAGATAGGCGATGAGCCCGACGATCTCGCGGTTCTCGATTCCCTGGGGTGCGCCTTCGCTCAGGAGATTGTCGGCGATTCGCTTGGCCTGCTCGCTAGCGAGCTGGGGCGCTAGGCGAACGTCCTGGTCCGTGTACGGGACGCCGAGGTCCTTCATCACTTGGATCTTTCTCTGGAGATTGCTGTCGTCTCGTTTGCGAGTCAGGAGCCAAGGGTAAGCCGGCATGATTGACTGGGGTACGACCTCGCGTGGGTCGATCATGTGGCGAAGATGCCAGAGGTCGGGGTATTTTACCGCCGACCCGAGCGAGATCGGGACCGATTCGGCGAGAGCCCCATTGGAAGGGCCGATCGTACATGGACTCTTCGGCACGCGAGTAGTCGCCGTAACGCAAGACCTCGCCCGCGAGGGGTCGGATCATCTGCGAATGGCAAACGTAGCATCCTTCCTTGACGTAAGTGTCGCGTCCTTGCAACTCGAGCGGGGTATAGGGCTTGAACTCTACCGGCGCGCGAACATATTCCTGAATGCTCAGAATCGGCACGATCTGAATAATCCCACCGATGCTGACGGCGATCAGAGTGAGCACGGTGA
>JBEIOW010000480.1:0-2349 GCA_040377385.1 Bacteriovoracaceae bacterium
CATGGTCGAGCGCTATCAAGCCATTCGCAAAGAGCTCGAACTCTTCGAGCCTGCACTGCTGCAAAAGCCTGAGATTGTAGCGCTCAATAAGCTCGACCTGATCGAAGCCGATCCAGAGCTGGTCGAGCGCTCACGCCAGGCGCTGATTCGTCGGATCCAAGCGATTCGTCCTCTTCCGCTGGTGGGTGACGAGCCGTATGTTCTTTCCGCCGTGAGCGGGAACGGACTCAAAGAGCTCACCACCGCAATCTGGCAGGCAATTCAGCTCGATAAAGCGCGCGAAACGGGCCGCACCGAGGCTCCGGTGCTTTTCCCTGACGACCCAGCGATACGCCGCGAGCAGAAGTAAGACCCATGGCTCGCCTCCCGATCCCGAACTGGTCCCAACTCACTGCGATCTACGGGGGCACTTTTGATCCCCCCCATCTAGGTCATCGCGAGGCCGTTTTTGGACTTTTTGAGAACCCGGGAGTTCGCCAAGTTATTCTGCTGCCTTCTGGGCTTCCCCCACTGAAGGGGGCCAAGTCCTCCGCCGAGCACCGACTGGAGATGGCCCGACTCGGATTCGGGCCAAGCCTCGGAGATCGAGTTCCGGGGCCGATCACGATCGATGACTATGAAATTGAGCGAGCAGCTCTCACCGGCGGCACCAGCTACACCTTTGATACCTTACTTGAATTTCGCCGACGCCTCCCGGGCGGACAGCTCGCTTTTGTCCTCGGAATCGACCAGCTCGCCCAGCTCCCCCGCTGGAGCCGGTTTCCGGAGATTCTCACCCTGTGCCACTGGATTGTGCTCGCGCGACGACCGGGGGGACTGGAAAGCGGTCGGGCCGCCCTCGGCCAACTCGCTGCAGGCGGTATCCTACGGGCGGAAACAGCGCTGGACCCTGGAGGACGCCTCTGGGCTACCCCGGGCGGAACGGCCGTTCAGCTCGTCGAGACGCCGGCCCGTGCGCTCTCCTCGACCACGATTCGAGAAACCCTGGAAAAGACCGGGAAATGCCCCAATGACTCATTGCTTCCGTCGGTGGAGTCCTATTTGAAGACGCACCGCCTCTATGGTACGCAGGGGCACGCATGAAAACGTCCCAGAGTACGAATGACCGTTCCGACACCGCCGCGACTGATAACCCGAGCCTCGCCCGGGCCCTCGAGTGCGCACGCGCCGCGATCGATAAAAAAGCGGAGAACGTCAAAATTCTCGATCTCTCCGAACTCTCCGGCTTCACCGATTACTTCGTGATCTGCAGCGGGACTTCCGACCGCCAGGTGCAAGCGATCGGTGATTCGGTCGAAGCCATGATGAGCACGAAGGGTGTCGAACTCCTCTCGGGCGAAGGCTACAGCGAAGGTCGCTGGGTGCTCATGGACTTCGGCGACGTCGTCGTGCACGTGTTCCTCGATGCGCTTCGCGATTACTACGATCTCGAGACGCTCTGGACCGACGCACCCCGCGTGAAAATTCCTTCGGAGTTCTACGGCTCTTCCGCCTCGCGGATGAACTGATCGCGCGAGGGATGGAGTGAAATCCCCTCTCACGGATCAAACTCATCCCCTCCGACTGATCCTCGCCTTTTTTCTGGGAAGCACGTTACGCGCCTTTCAATCCCTGCCTCACTTTTTTCCGATAACCCAGCCCATCATCTACCCTTTCGGAAACGATGAGCTCGGCACGGCCCTCACCGGCTTGATCCTCACGATCGGTGCAGTGTTCGTAGTTCTGATCGTCGGCTTTCCAAACCAGTGGCGGTCGCGCGAATTTTGGATGGGAAGCGCTATCGTAAAAAAGGCGCTGGTTCAAAGGGCTTGGGTGCTGACTCCTTGGATCTGCGCCATCTCTCTCACTCCGATCCTCAGTTCACCCGCTTCGATTCTCCCACGCGCCGAAAAACCCGGTACAGAGATCGTCTGGCTCCTCTCTACGATTGCGAGCTTAGCTTCCTCACTCCTTTTGGTTCGTCTTTTCGATGCGGCTCTGCGACCCCGAATCGGCCTAAAGGCGCTGTTCGCCGTGACGGCAATTCTCTATGCCGCCGGCCCCGTTCTAGCCGCATACCTCGATCGCTCTCCCTTCTCTCAAAGCTTTACGTCATGGCTAGCCGTTGCCGGCTACGTCACCGCGCAATGCGCTCTCTATCGGACCATGGATCACACGGATCGCGCGTTCCTCGCTCTCTTTGTCTTCGGGTTCCCGTTGCTGGGTGGAATCCAAACTTATCTCGTGTTGGGCTCGACGGCTTCGACTGTAGTCACGATCGGGGCCTGCGCGAGCGCCATCGCCCTCTTCGTCCTAGAGAAGCGCGTATCGAAGGAACGCTCCGAGGGGATCGCGTGAAGCTTCACCTCC
>JBEIOW010000488.1:0-2317 GCA_040377385.1 Bacteriovoracaceae bacterium
GCCTTTTATCTGGTCTCCGGATCAGTGCGAGTCGATGAAGAAGTGGTGAGCGGCCCCCTCCTTATCGTGTTCAAAAAGGAGGAGCCGATCGCTTTCAAAGCGATCGAAGACACTCACGGCATGCTGCTCGGCGGAGAACCGCTAGACGCGCCTCGACTCATTTGGTGGAACTTTGTGTCTTCGTCGAAGGAGCGCATTGAGCAAGCCAAGCGCGATTGGCGCGAACGGCGTTTTCCAGAAGTTCCGGGAGAGACGGAGTTCGTACCGCTCCCCGAAGAAAAGTGACCTAAGACTCGCCGTCGTCTGAAACATCGACGACTTCGGTCATCACTCGCCGTGCGGGCACGAGATCCGCCGCGCGCACTTGGACCACCACATCACTGAGCGCGCCAGGATAGATCTGATGCGATTGCTCACCCTGAATCAGGCACTCAATCCCCTCGTCCTCGAGCCGGGACTTCAGAACATGCGCGAGACTCATCGCCGGTAGCCGCGTCAATGTGACCCAATCGCTTGCATCGGTGGCTGTCATTCATTCACCTTAGCGGAGCCGAGCCGGTTCGGATAGATTGGAACTCGTCATGAACTGGATCGATGCGCACTGCCACCTTTCCGACGAACGCATCTCAAGCGCTCAGCTCCATGCTCTCCTTGAGCGCTCGCGCGCAGCCGGTGTGACGCGCTGGATTCTGGGAGGGGTGAACCCGCCGGAGTGGCAGCGCCAGCTCGCCCTCCGAGCCGCGTTCGGCAATTCGGTTCGACTCGCGTTCGGTCTTCATCCCTGGTGGGTCGCCGAGCATCCCGCCATCGAATCCAGCCTCGAACTTCTCAAGACTCAACTCCCTCACGGCGACGCCCTGGGTGAGCTTGGACTTGATCACGGCCGCCGCGGCGGCGACGAAGCCGCACACAAACGGCAACGCCACGCCTTTCGCGCGCAGCTCACTCTCTTGCGCGGTGAGCACCCGAAGCCCGTGGTTCTTCACATCGTCAAAGCGCATGGCCCCGCGCTCGAAGACCTCGCCGCGGCGCCGCCCCCGCGCGGCGGGCTCGTGCACGCATTTACGGGAAGCTATGAAGTCGCGCGCCGCTACGTCGACCTCGGCCTCACCCTTTCGATCGGCGGCGCCCTCTGCCGAACGAAGGGCGCAGAGACCTTGAAGCAGGCCCTCAAGCGCCTCCCACGCGAAGCCTGGGTTCTCGAAACCGATAGTCCTGACCAGGCTCCTGAAGGCTGGGTGCCACCCTCACCCGACGCTCCTGAAAACGAACCGGCCGCCTTGGTCCACATCGCGCAGAAGGCCGCGGAAATCCTCGGGAATCGCACGGCGCCCGAGATCCTGGATCAAAGCCGGGAGAATCTGGTAAGGCTCTTCCCCTGAATGAACACTTTCCAACCCGCTGAATCCCCGGCCACGCGCGGAACGTCCAACGGCGTCGAGATTGAAGACAACTACCGTCTTCATCGGCGCTTCGACCGCATGGGTCGCCTCGTCGGCGATACGCGGATGAAAAAGCTCCTCGCTTCTCACGTGCTCGTCGTGGGCTTAGGCGGCGTCGGATCCTGGGCAGCCGAAGCGATCGTGCGCGCGGGCGTCGGGAAGATTACGATCGTCGACTTCGACGAGATCTGCATCACGAACGCCAATCGGCAGCTTCACGCGCTCACCGGCATGGTCGGCAAGCAAAAATCCGACGTGATGGCCGAGCGCCTCCGCAAAATCAACCCGCAAGCGGTCGTGCGCGAGCTTGCCACATTCTACAATCAAGATTCGCACGCCGAAGTTTTCGCCGAACGCCCCGACGTCGTAATCGATGCGATCGACAACATCACCAACAAGTGCTTCCTCATCGCGCATTGCCGCGAAAACGGAATTCCGCTCGTGGTCTCCACCGGATCCGCCGGGCGCCTCGACCCGACTCGCGTCGAAGTGAGTGACCTCGCCGATACGCAGATCGATCCGCTCGCCTCTTCCATTCGCCGAATCTTGCGTCAGCAGTACGCCTTCCCTTCGGAGGGGAAAAAATTCGGCGTCACCGCGATCTTCTCGCGCGAAGCCGTCATGCAACCCGAGGAGCTCCGCTACGACAACGGACAAGGCTTCAAGTGCGTTTGCCCACAGGGCAAAGACAGTCCGTTCAACTGCGACAACCGCAATCTCATTCTCGGCAGCGCGGGCTTCGTGACCGGCGCGTTCGGTTTTGCCTGCGCAGCTGAAGCGGTTAAGGTCATCATCCGCGACTGAAAAGACGGCCCGCCTTTCGCGCCAATATTCTAGGAAGCTAATGATAACGCGATGCGTTATTTTGCAGCCTA
>JBEIOW010000007.1:0-15315 GCA_040377385.1 Bacteriovoracaceae bacterium
GGCGACGCTCGCGTTCGGCATTCCCCTCGCTTTGCGCCTGGGCTCCTTTCTATTTCAAAAAGGTCTGCGTCAGCAAAGACCGCGATCGCACGACCGCGCCGAGGCACCCTGGGATAAACCGGAGTCTTCGGAAGGTTCTGCAACTGACTCCCCGGCGGGGCAAAGTTATCAGCCCAGGTTTCTGGTGCAGATCTATCCGGTTCTATTCGTCGTTGGTGCGTTTTTCCTCGTTTTCCCTCTAGCTCTCTCATCTTCAAGCGAAGTTTGGATCGGCGTTTCTCTTCTGCTGGCGAGTCTCCTGATTGGCTTGGTGCATGCGATTCGCAAAGGTGACCTGGATTGGCAGCGCTCATACGTGTCCGGCGAAGAGAAAGAGTCGATGGAGGACAAAGCGGAATGAACGGCCGATTTCTGATCACCTCATTGGAAAAAATGGTGAATTGGGCGCAGACCAATTCTCTTCGTTTTGTCAGCGCTCAGGAGGGATGTTGTGCCGACGAACTCTTGAACGCGCTCGGGTGTCGGTATGATCTAGAACGGTTCGGCTGTGTGCCAGAAACAGTTCCCCAACAGGCAGATTTATTGATCGTGAGCGGCGCACTGTCCTACAAGGCGGTCGAGGAGTTGCACCGACTTTACGAGCGCATGATGCATCCTAAATATGTGATGGCCGTAGGCGCGTGCGCGAATTGTGGCGGGATGTTCTCACCGCAATATAGTTATTCCACAGTGCCCGGCGTCGACCGGGTGATTCCCGTGGATGTCTACGTTCCCGGTTGTCCGCCCCGACCCGAGGCCATCATGCATGGCCTCCTTACCCTTCAGGAGAAGATCCGTGGAAATCGCGGTCCTTCAGCGACAGCTTAAGGAAAAGTTTGGAGACGCGATCCTGGATCTCCGCCCTTTAGGTACGGGCGGAGATCCTTGTGTGTGGGTCGAGGCAAACGCCATTGAGTCCGTGTTGAAAGAGCTCTCGGGAAAAACCGGAGAATGGCCCGCGTGGCGGCTGGAAGATGTCAGCGTCTTTGAGATGGACCGGGTTTATGTAGTGACCTGCTTCTTGGCGACAGCCACCGAACGACTTAACGTTAGGCTGACTCTTGGGGCGACTGGAGCAGAGGACTATGTGGAGCTGCCGGACATAAGTTCAATTTTTCCGAATGCGCGTACGTTTGAATCAAAACTTCGCGAGCTCTGGGGGATTCGTTTTGTGGGAGATTCAGGAAAGACGATCCCCGGCGCTAGTCTGCTTCCCGAGGGCTGGTCGGGATTTCCGATGCGGAAAAATTATCTCTTCCCAACGGAATTCAACGGAATTCCCCACCAAAGGCCCATCGGTCGAACTCACCCGGATGAGTACGGGATGGGGGTTGAAGAGTGACTCTGAAGCAGGAGATCTTTCTCGCAGACTCACTCCCCCTGACGGTCGGGCCCTATCACCCAAGCCTTCCAGGCCCGTTGCGCCTTCATCTGAGGCTGGATGGAAATGTCGTCATCTCCGCGGCCACTGAATGTGGATTTCTCCACCGGGGTATCGAGAAGGCTGTCGAGATGCATCTTTGGTCGTCCGCGAGCTGCTACGTCGGCCGCGTTGATCCAGAGGCTGCCGTCTTTTATGAACTCGCCTTTTGTCTTGCGGTCGAGACTGTGGGCGGCATTGAACCCAGCGCGAGAGCGACGCGCATCCGTACTCTTGTCTGTGAGTTGGGTAGAATATCGTCGCACCTTGGCTTTTTGGCTAGATTGGCGCGCGCCTGTCATGCGGAAACTTTTTTCCACTACGTTTCTCGAGACAGGGAGAGAATCTTAGACCTCTTCGAGCTCCTCACTGGTTCCAGGTTCGCCTATGGTTTTGTGCGCATAGGCGGCGTTTCCGCGGATGTCACTGATGGCTTCATCGAGCGAGTCTCAGAGGCATGCGATCTCCTGAGCTTCCGAGTACGAGAGTACAATGATCTTTTCTCATATAATCACGCCTTCCTGAGCCGCTCAAAAGGGCTTGGGGTTTGTACGCGCGAGGATGCTGAAAAAGCCGGCGTTAGTGGACCCAATCTGCGGGCATCGGGAGGTGTTGGGGATATTCGGTTTCAGGGCAATTTCTTGGACTATCGGCAGCTTGATCTAGAGCAACCGGTACGCAACGAGGATGACGTACGCGGTGATGTCTTTTCGCGCTATCTCATCCGGATCCGAGAGATCCAACAGAGCGTTGAAATTCTACGCCGGACACTCGAGCTCTTCCCTGATGGGGCATACCGAACCGGCAAAGTGGATAGGCATTTTAAGGTCGCTCAAGGTGAGTCTTATTCTCGCGTTGAAGGATCGCGCGGTCGAGTGGCGTGTCACATCGTATCTGATGGAGGGCTCCACCCGTCACGAGTGCATTTTGCAGCACCCAGCGAAAGTACGATCAACATCGTTCCATCGGTGCTCCGTGGTGAACTGATCGAGGATATGGGGCTGATTTTAGCAAGTTTAGATTTCAGCGTGAGTGAGGTTGATCGGTGACTTCAGCAGCGGAGTGGACGATCGCCTTAGGTCTTTCTGAAGTGACGCCATGGGCGGCGGTGATCGCTATCGCGCTTGTAGCGGTTTTTATCTTCGGGGTTTTACCGTCCCTGTATTTCTATTCCTACCTGCAGAGGAAGTGGGTTTCCGATCTGCAGGCACGAGTGGGCCCAAATCGAGCCGGACCAGCGGGAGTGTTTCAACCGATCGCGCTCGCGATGATGAACCTGCTTAAGCGAGGCGACCAAGAGGTCGGAATTTTCTCGCCGGAGTGGATCTGGTTTCATATCCGCAATGCGATCCTGTTCAGCTCCCTTGCGTTACTTCCGATTGGTGGAGCTCTTGCGCTCGTGAATACCGATCTCAGCACATTTTTGGTTTTCTGGGTGATCCTAGCGACGACTCTTTGCACCTTCTTTCTAGGGAGCGCGCAAAGAGGAGGTTTGGGTCTGCTGGGTGCCAGTCGCGAAACCGCGCAAATGTTGGCTGGGATGATTCCGGCGATGTTTTGTCTACTTCTGGTTTCTTCGCAGGCACCCGGACTTTCTTGGAGAGGGGTCTCCGAAGTTCAGGGCTTTTTTCCTCACGAATGGCTTATTCTCCGGAGCCCTGGGCTCTTTCTCGCTTTCCCTATTTTCCTTATGTCGGGAATGGTGATGATGGGCGTGCATCCGTTTGGGCCTTCAAACGCGGCGGTTTCCCTCTTTTCTGGGCGCGCGCTTCTGCTTATTCGGTTTTCGCGCATCTATGCTTTCTTTGTCTGGTCGATGATGGCCTCAGTTTTATTTCTCGGGTCGTGGCGACTGCCTGAGGGACTCGAGAGCGGAGGAGTATTGACGGCACTCCTGCAAACCAGCTGGGTTTTTATCAAGGCCGTTACGGTGATGTTGGGCTCAACCCTCATTGCGAGTGTTCTGCCTGGGTGGAGATCCGATCAAACAGTGCAATTCTCTTGGATCGTCTTGGCGCCACTCGCGCTGCTGCTGTTGCTAGTTTCGGCGGCAATTCGCATTGGGGTAAGCGGATGACATCTTCAGGCAACCAGACAATTACCGAGAGCGTGTGGCGCTACTTCAGCTCTGTTTGGAGTGGGCTGAGCTCTATGTCGCGCTCATTCCGTACTTCGCTTCCCTACCTGCTTAATGTGCGTTCTGGAGACCTGAAGAAAGAAGTGACTGAGCAGTATCCAGACCCAATCTCTTCGAGGGGAGCGGACGAGCTGCCGTCCAAGAGTCGCGGTTTGCTCACGAATGACATTGAAGTCTGTACGGGCTGCAAGGAATGCGAGCTTGTTTGTCCCGTCCAATGCATCACGGTGGAGACAGAACCGAGCGCCAACCCAAACAAGGTCTGGGTTTCAGTCTTTGACATCGATCACTCGCGCTGCGTTTTTTGCGGTCTTTGCGTGGAGAGTTGTGAGCCCGTGTCGCTGACCCATTCCAGGAAGTTCGAAGGTTCATCGACGGCACTCACAGGTTTGGTTGCTAGCTATGGTCGGGGTCGAATTACGCCTGAGCAGCGAACGAAGTGGGCAAAAATTCGTAGGTTGAAAGAGCGAGAAGGAGAAGACGAAGAATGATCGCCCTCGTCTTTTTCGGACTTTCAGTTGTGTCCGCGGCTAGTAGCGTCTTCTCAGCACGCCTCAGGGCCGTGATCATTTCGTATTGGGTAGCGTCACTCTTCTTCGGAGCGGGGGTGCTTACTCTGGGGTCTGAGATCTTCGCGGTGGCGATCTGGTTTTCAGCAACACTGCTATCGATCGCTTTCTCATTTCATGCTTTGGCGCTCGGCGAGTTGAATGCTGTACCCGCTTCCAGAAGTGTAAAGGGCGCTTTACGCGGAATTTTACCCCTGTTGATTGGCGCGGGCTTCTCACTTCTCGTGATTATCGGATTCCGAAGCTTAGCCGAACCTACCGCCGAGGTAGCTCCGAGTCTGGTGACCTTGAAGCAGATGAGTGATCTCTTTGGGGAGAGGTATCTGGCGCCGCTGTCGGTCTTCGCTTTCTCTATTCTATTGACCTGGCTCGGAGTTTCGTTCTTGAGCCGACCAGACAGGAGCGAGGAATGATCCTGTTGGCAGCATTGATGATCGGCTTAGGGATCTGCGGGCTCCTCAAAAAAGAGACCATGCTGGGATTCCTGATTTCGTTTCAATTCCTGGTACTCGGATGTGTTGGCCTTTTTTTGGCTTCAGGGGGTCCTCGGGGACATTTGGTAGGCCTAATGATTCTAGTCTCTAGCATCCTCTACTCTACAGGGATGCTGGCGATGACGATTCGTCTTCACTTCATGAAGCGCGGTACGCGCTTGGACGATCTTCGGAGATTGAAGCGATGACAACAACGTTGGGCATTCTTCAGGTGGCTTGGTTCCTTTTAATCAGCTTCGCCTTTTCTATCGGACTAGTCCTCTCTCGCTCAGGTGAAAGTCGACGCGGCACGCGGCTCACGTTGGCTGGGGCAGGGATCCTTTGTCTTTGGGTCGCTTGTTTTCTCATTTATGAGATCGGCCCAGGGGCTGGACTGGAAACATGGTCTCACTGGTCATCTGCCTGGCTTTTCTCGGACGGCACGAAAGGGCAGCTAAATTTTGGCGTAGGCTCCAGCCCGTTGCGAGTCACTCTGAATTGGGTATTGGTCGGACTCACTTCCATCTTTGCCGCAATCCAGCTTCGCGAAGGATCTACTAAAGACGAACACTCCATTCTCGCGGGACTTCTCATCGCTGCGTCAGCATCACTTTTTTCGTTAGGAGTTGCGGCAGAGTGGCTGTCATTGGCGGGTGTTCTTATCGGTTCGTTGGGCGCAGCGATCTGCATGGGTGGGCGCTGGGAAGAGGTCGTTGACGCGGATGGAGTCGCGCGTCTCTTTTTTGGTCGGTTTCTGGGGTGGATTCTGTTTCTTTGCGGAGCCCTGCTTCTCTCCGCGGAGGGTCAGGAAATGACGGCCAGCACAGATGTTTTGGCGATCTGGCTGATCTTGCTCGGAGTTTGGAGTCAGACCCAAGCATTTCCTTGGGTGGCCGCACTTTCGGCGGGTAGCGGACATCAGAAGCCGTTCAAACCATTCATCTCCGAGGTACTTCCCGCGTTTGTCTTGATCGCGGTGATTCTCCATCTGCAAAAGCCGATGGCGTCGATTGGTACGGCAACGGGTATCTTTTGGGTCTTTCTGATCTCTAGCCTTTTGACGACACTTACCGGACTCTTCCAAAAGAACGCGCAAAAATACGGCTCACATGCGTTCGCGGCCCTTATTTCTCTCTCTTTCGCGGCAAGTAGCCTAGGCCATCCTAAAGCGGCGTTTTGGATGGGGCTCGGGGCGATCTTTAGCCGCTGTCTGCTTTTGATTTCAGGTGGATTAGAGAAAAACACAGATTCGAAATGGGTTCGTTGGTCTAGTATCGGCGCTGCGTTTTTGGCGTTCTCCTCGCCGCTTTCCTTGGGATTTGCGGGCACGCAGACGTTCTTGACGTCTATTTCCGAGTCGACAGCTCTCGCGGGTATATTTGTCTTTGCGCTTTTCATGGGTCAGACGCTTGTCTGGAAGGCTGCGTTCGTGAATCACCGCTGGAGCGAGCGGCAAGATCAGATGATTTATTTTGGTGCGTACGGCTTGATCGCTATCGCGACCTTTTCTTTGGGGTGGACAGGAGCGTGGTTTGCAGGAGGGTTTCTAGGGAACGACGAGCAGATGTTTCCTTCCTGGTCGGCTCAGGCGCTAGCAGGCTTTTTAACGGAATCCACCGTGGATCTCGCTTCTCAACAGGTTTCGGGCCTTTTGTTGGTTGGACTTAGCGCACTGTCGATCATTTTCGCCTACTTTACGTCGCTCCGGAAAGGCGATCATTGGATCGCGATTGAAAAGAAGGCGCCCCGTACGTTTCATTTTGTCTCAAATGGATTTTTAATCGAAGCCACTACGAGCCGCGCCACGCGCGCCTTGTCGCGCAGATTGCATCAGTTCGAAAATGGGATGAGAGAAGTATTTCCTGGTCGCTGGCCTCGCAGAATTTTGTCTGGCGTAGTGGGCTTCACGCTTCGCTGGATACATAGGGCGGAGTTGGTTTGGGATCTAGCGTTGACGCGTTCGTCCGCGCGAGCGGTGAACATGCCGGGCCAGGTTTTGCAGCTCATCCAGAACGGCAGCGTGCAATGGTATTTGATGATCGCTTTGGCGGTAATCCTCTCGTTGCTGGCGCATGCGATGAGAAACGGTTGAAGGGAAGAGAGAGATGGAATCAAAACTGCTTTTGAGTTGGATGATCGCGTTTCCCTTTATTGGGGCGATCAGCCAACTTCTTCCTGAAGGGGTCCTTCGCCGTCTTGGCGCTCACCGCTGGCTAGCCCTCTTGAGCTGCGCAACGAGTTCGGTACTCGGGGTGGTAGCAGTGATCTCTCTTGATTCACAAAATCCCGCGCTACAGTTTCTCGACTCGTTTGAATGGATGGAGGCGTTCTCCATTCACTATCGAGTCGGTATCGACGGCATGAGCATTTTGCCAGTCCTGCTGATTTCGATCGTTTGTCCCCTTTTGATTGCTTCAGAGTGGTCACTCAAACGAGGTCAGCGGGGCTTCCATGCATTGCTGCTGATTTTACAAGGAGCCCTGCTGGGCGCGATTTGCTCTCAGGATTTATTCATCCTTTTCTTTTTCTGGGCGCTTTCGGCGATTCCCTTCTTCTTTCTGCTCGGAGTTTGGGGAGGAGAAGAGCGTCAGGAGGTCGCCTCGCGATCTGTAGTCACAGCAATGCTGGGCAACTCTTTTCTGTTTTGCGCGATTATTCTCATCTATTTCGCGGTGGACCCCCATACGTTCTCCATCGCCGATCTTTCTGGCGGCAAACTGGATGGCGCGCGGTTTTCGGCTGGCGGTCGCGAATGGGACGTAGGATCGATCGGTTTTGGCTTGGTAGCGCTCGCACTCTTCTTCCGTCTGCCTATTTGGCCTTTCCATGGCGGCTATCTCAGATTTGCACATCAGGCGCCTCCTTCAGTGCTTGTTGCTGAATCGGCGCTAGTGTTTCCAGTCGCACTCTATCTTTTCGGTAGGATTGGCTATGGGCTCTTCCCGAAAACATTTCAGACTAGTGCGTCGATCATCGTCACCATCGGTGTCATCAGCCTGATATTTGGCGTCTTCACCGGCGTCTCGCAGCGAAGCTTCCGTCGAGTGCTGGCCTACCTTTGCCTGAGTCAGGTGGGCCTCATTTTGATTGGTATGGGCTCATTGGATACGGCGGGTTTCACCGGCGCTCTGTTTCAGCAGTTTGCGATGGGGTTGGCGATCGCTGGCTTTGGCCTATTCTTGGGCGCGTTCCTGAAGAGATCCGGAGAAGAGAATTTTGTTAGCGAAGATGGTCAGCCGCTGATCGGCGGTATCGCGCTGCGAGCGCCGACAACGACAGTGGTGGGTAGTCTCGTTTTAGCATCCCTCGCCGGAGTCCCTGGTTTAGTGGGCTTTGTCGGGCTCGCGTTGACGATGGTTGGGAGCTACAGCGTTTCTCCAGCGCTCGTGTTTATTACCGCCTTCGCAGTTCTGGTTGCAGCATTTCTCGCTGTTAACCTGTGGCGGAAAGTTTTTCTGGGACCGAGTGGTGAATCCTCGCCGACCTTTGCTGATCTCAATGCGCTCGAGCGAGCGTATCTTTTCCCGCTCGTGGCGATCATGATTGTTTTCGGCGCCTATCCGAAGTCGCTGATTGATTTGGTCCGACCAACGGTTCTTTCGATTCTTTCCTGGATCAGCACATGAACGAACTCACGCTGGTTCTTCCAGAGGCGCTCCTAGCGGTCACTCTGCTGGGACTTCTTGTCAGCGAGATAGGCTATCACGGTGAACGTGGACGTCTAAACGCGGGCATCGCTCTCGTGGGTATCGCGGCGGCTTGGGTGCAGCTTTGGATTCTCTATTCTGCGGGATCCGCAAAAGGCTTTGGTGACACCTTCTATCTGGACGGACCGGCGTTCTTTTTTAAGAACCTGTTCTTGATGCTGGGTTTCTATACGGTGTTGATCTCATTCACGAGTCGCGAGATCCCATCATCGCAACGGTCCGAGTTCTACGCGCTCATCATCGGCGCTTGCCTTGCGATGAGTGTGTGCGCGTCTGCTGGGGATATGCTGGTCGCCTTCCTTGCGCTTCAGGCGGTTCATCTTTGCGCGTTCGCGCTCGCGGGTTTCTCAAGGCGGTCCCCGCTTTCCGTTGAGGCATCCGTTAAAGTCTTGCTACCGGGTGCGCTGGCGCTGATGGTTTTGTTAATCGCTACGGCGATTCTCTTTTTCCAAACGCAGACGTTGAATCTGGCTGAACTTCACACCATTCTGGCGGCGAAGCCGCTCCCGAAAGAGACGTCCCTGACTCTTTTTCTTCTCGTTCTTATGGGGATCTCCTTTCCCATTCTTTCTTTCCCGATGTTCCATTGGGGCCCCGATGCGATTCAGGGAGCGCCGACCCCGGTATCCGCGTTTCTATCTGCGGGACTGCGGATCACCGGCTTTGCGTTGTTCCTGAGGTGGGTTTTCTTCCTTTTCGCTCAGCCAGCAGCTCAGGCAGGTCAGTGGACCGTAGCTGGAGAAATAGACTGGACGGAAATTCTGGCGGTGATTTCCGGAGTAACGATGTTGACGGGCTCTTTTCTTGCGTTGCAGCAAAAGAATGCGAAGAAGCTCGTGGCCGCTTTGATTGCAGCGGAGACCGGAATCTTGCTCATGGGGGTCTTGGTTCTCAACCGATTAGGGGTTGGCGCGTTACTGTATTCTCTCTTCGCGCAACTCTTTGCGATTCTTGGCATTTTCTTCGTATTGAGTCGAATCTGGGATCTGCTGGGTGACGATCACATGAACCGGTTTTCGGGTCTTTTGTGGCGATGCCGAATGGAGATTCTGGGACTGATCTTCTTCTTGATTTGTTTGGTGGGGATCCCCCCATCGCCCGGATTTGTCGGCAAGTTCGCGCTGATCGGCGCCGCGTTTCACAAGGGTTGGCCGGTCCTCTCCGGGATTGCGGTGATTTCCACCTTTCTCTCGATCATCGCCTGCTTCCGTCTAATCTATGCCTGTGTCGGGGACTTTGGTCGCACTCCTGAATCGGTGATGATGCAATCGGACCCGTTTCCAGAGCAGAGTGTATTTCCAAGAGCGCGATCACTCACGTTGGCCGCACTGATGATTCCACTCATTCTCATGGGAATCTTTTCCGACTGGCTGCTTCGTTGGGCCACTCAATCGATCACGCTGATTTTGTGGTAGGCACTGCGGCAGAACTCGATATAAATAGAGGGAAACCTAAGCTTTTCCTCTGAAGTACAAGTCAGAACCCAGGCTTTGGGTAAGGTGCGCGACCATGGACTATCTGCCCGTGTTAGTCATGCTTTTGTTGGGGCTCGGCCTAGGGGTCGTGATCCTCATTGCGTCTTCGTTGCTGGGTCCTAAGAAACCCAATCGAATCAAAAACACGCCCTTCGAGTGCGGCGTACCTCCGCACGGCGATACGCAACACCGGTTCTCGGTGCGCTTCTACCTTGTCGCGATTTTGTTTCTGCTCTTTGACGTCGAGGCCATTTTCTTTTTCCCTTTCGGGATGGTGTTTCGCGAGTACCTCGCCGTGAGCTCCTCGATTTTGTGGAGTATGGGCGTGTTCGTAGGGGTCCTGTTGATTGGCTATTTCTACGTCCTGCGCCGGGGAGCGCTGGAGTGGGATTAATCGTTTGGATCACTTTTGGATCCACTGCTGAGGGTTGAAGGATGAGCAAGGACGGATCTTCGTCATTTTTGACCACTCGACTGGATGCGGTCGTCAACTGGGGTCGTAAGAACTCCATGTGGCCGTTTCCATTCGGGACAAGCTGCTGCGGTATCGAGATGATGGCGACGCTCGCCGCAGACTATGACCTTGCGCGCTTTGGCGCGGAGGCGATCCGGTTTTCTCCACGTCAGGCGGATATGTTGATCGTCGCGGGCATCGTGAATGCGAAGATGGCTCCTGTCCTTCGAAGCGTCTACGATCAGATGAGCGACCCCAAGTGGGTCATTTCGATGGGCGCCTGCGCTTCGAGCGGGGGAATTTTCAACGTCTATTCAGTCACTCAGGGCATCGACACCGTGATCCCGGTCGATGTGTATGTTCCCGGCTGCCCACCGGCACCCGAAGGGTTACTACACGCCTTTCTTCGCCTCCAGGACCGGGTCGCGCGTGGTGACACGCTTTCGCAGAAGCGCGAATCCGCGCTCAGAAAGGTGCGCGCAGGATGACGACCGTCAGTCAGAACAATATTCTCACCCCGGTGCCGACGATTTACGGCGGGCTACGCGAACAGTTCGGAGAGATGTGGCGCAAGCAAGGCGAGCAGCTGAAGCAGAAATTCGGCGTCGCCATCGAAGAGATTCGCATGCCCGGCGATTTCGCCACCGATGTTCCGATCGTCTATGTCCGTAAGGACTCGATCGTCGAAGTTCTCCAATTCGTCAAAGATGAGCCCGGTTTTGATTACGGCTTTCTCGCGGACCTGACCGCGACTGACGAGGAAAAAGATCCGCGTTTTGAGGTGGTCTACAATCTCTCCTCGATTCAGCATCATGGGCGTATCCGCCTCAAAGCGCGGGTGCCTGAAGGTCAAGAAATCCCGACCGCCGTAGGCGTGTGGCCGGGCGCGAATTGGGCCGAGCGCGAAGTGTTCGACATGTTCGGCATCAAATTCACCGGTCATCCTGATCTGCGGCGGATTTTGATGGATTACCGCTGGGTGGGCTACCCTCTTCGCAAGGATTACCCTATCCGCGGCTATCAGATTTTCCCGACGGCCGAGAAACCGCGGCCTGAGCTGCTCGAGTAGGAAGAGGACTTCATGGCAGAGCAATCCTTCCAGTCCCTGAAGAGCGATCATATCTCGATCGACCGCGATCCGGACGATCTGTGGAACGACTCACGCGCGATCGTGAACATCGGGCCGACGCACCCCGCGATGCACGGTGCTCTCCGCATGGTTGCCAAGCTGAACGGCGAGACGATCGAGAAATCCTACTGCGAGTTTGGATTCACTCACCGCGCGAAGGAAAAGCTCGGCGAAAACCGCACCTATCATAACTTCATCGTCTATACGGATCGCCTAAACTATTGCTCAGCGCTCCTGAATAACGTCACCTACGCGATGTCGGTCGAGCGACTCATGGGAATTCAGGTCCCGGATCGCTGCGTTTGGATCCGCATGATGTGCAGCGAGATCGCGCGCGTGACTGATCATTTGGTCTGCGTTGGAATCAATGCCGTCGACATCGGGGCCTTTTCGTTCTTCCTCTATGGTTTCCACCAGCGAGAAGAGGCCTACACGTTGATCGAAAAACTTTGCGGTGCCCGTCTCACCACGTCCTATACGCGGATCGGCGGCCTCATGGCCGACGCTCCCGAGGGCTGGGAGAAAGAGGTTCGTGAATGGGTGAAACGCACACGCGCGACCGTCGATGAGATGGACAAGCTACTCACCGGCAATAAAATTTGGCATCAGCGCACCAAGGGTGTGGGCGTGTTCACGAAGGAGCAGTGCATGCAGTACAGCTTCAGCGGGCCGAACGCGCGCGCGGCAGGCATCAGTCGGGACCTGCGCAAGGCGCAGCCATACATGTTCTACAAGGATGTCGAGTTCGATGTTCCTGTCACGCAGAATGGCGATGTCTTTGATCGGTACTCGATCCGTCTCGAGGAGATCCGCCAATCCTTGAACATCATTTCCCAGTGCTGCGACCGAGTGAAACCCGGCCCGATCTGGGCGGAAGACAAGCGAGTCAGGATCCCCGAGAAGAACGTCGTGGCCAATACGATGGAAGGCTTGATCCACCATTTCAAATTCTTCATGACGGGCTTTGAGGTTCCGGAGGGCGAAGCCTACACGGCGGCCGAAGGAGCCAACGGCGAGCTCGCTTTCTACATCGTGAGTAAGGGTGGATCGCGCGCGCATCGGATGCGGATTCGTGGCCCGTCCGTTTGGCACTATCAGGGGCTCTCGCCGATGTCGGAAGGCGAGAAGATCGCCGACATGGTCGCGTCCCTGGGTTCGATCAACATCATCGCCGGCGAGCTGGATCGGTAAATTCGGTAAAGAAAGAGAAATTCGGAATGTCGAAGGTCCTCTCTCCAAAGTTTTACGATGAGATGAAGAAGTTGGAGCCGCGCTATCCCAACAAGGTGGCGCTGTTGCTGCCCGCTCTCCATGCTGCGCAGTCAGAAAACGGCTGGCTTCCGCCTGAAGTTCTCGACGAAGTCGGTGAATATATCGGCATCCATCCCGCCCAGGTGCGCGAGGTTGCGTCGTTTTACACGATGTACAACCTCAAGCCCGTCGGAAAGTACCACCTCAAGATTTGCACCAACGTTGCTTGCGCACTCCGAGGAGCCGAAGACCTCGTCTCCTACTGCGAGAAGAAGTGGGACATCCGTTGCGGAGATACGACCGCCGATAAGCGGTTCACCGTCGTCGAAGAAGAGTGTTTGGGCGCCTGCGGAACGGCTCCGGCCATGATGTTGAACGACGATTACATCGAGAATCTGGATGTTCCGAAACTCGAGAGTCTTCTCGAAAGCCTGAAGTGAGGAGAGAGCTATGAGTACGATGCAAAACTCCGAAATGCTCTTCGTCCCTTACTTCAAGGAAGAGTTTCGTCCCCTGGATGCCTACATCAAAAAGATGAAAGGCTACGAAACCGCCCAAAAGGCACTCAAGATGCAGCCCGACGCCATCATCGAAGAGATGAAGAAGTCGAACATGCGGGGTCGTGGCGGCGCAGGGTTCCCGACTGGAATGAAGTGGGGCTTCATCCCCAAGCAATCCCCTAAAGCGAAGTACCTCGTTTGTAATGCGGACGAGTCTGAGCCCGGCACCTTTAAGGACCGGGACATCATGCGCTATACGCCGCACCTTCTCATCGAAGGGATGTTGATCGGCGCGTACGCGATCGGCGCGCATCACGGTTATATTTATATTCGCGGTGAGTACGTTCGCGAAGCGAAGCTGCTCTGGGAAGCAATCGACGAAGCTTACGCGAAGGGCTATCTCGGCAAGAACATCATGGGCAGCGGGTTTGATTTCGATCTCACCGTCCATCGAGGTGCCGGCGCCTATATCTGCGGCGAAGAAACCGGTCTCTTGAACTCGCTCGAAGGCAAACGTGGCGAGCCTCGTGTGAAGCCCCCATTCCCGGCCCAAGCGGGTGCGTTTGGCGGCCCGACGATCGTCAATAATGTCGAAACGCTCGCTGCCGTCCCCTACATCTTGGATCGCGGCGGGGAATGGTTCTCAAAACTCGGGAAGCTCGAGAAGTCCGGCGGAACCCGAATTTTTTGCGTCTCCGGTCACGTCAAGAAGCCAGGTCTATACGAGCTTCCTGCTGGCGGAGCGACGCTTCGCGAACTGATTTACGATCATTGCGGCGGCATTCTGAATGATCGCAAGCTCAAGGCCGTGATCCCGGGTGGATCGTCCGCTCCGGTTTTGACGGCCGATGAAATCGATGTCGTCCTGGATATCGAGCCCATGATGAAGATCGGCACCATGCTGGGGTCCGCAGCCATCATGGTCATCAGCGAAGATTATTGCGTCGTTAAACTGCTCAGACGGATCACGAAGTTTTACGCCCACGAGTCCTGTGGGCAGTGCACCCCTTGCCGTGAGGGCTGCCACTGGATGGAGACGATCATCGAGCGCATTTTGCACGGCGAAGGCCGGGAGCAGGATCTCGCGATGTTACTCGATATCGCGGACAACATTAACGGCAAGACCTTGTGCGCGCTCGGCGACGCAGCGGCCGGCCCGGTGATGAGTTTCGTGAAGAAGTTCCGCCCAGATTTCGAAGCCTACATTCGCGGAGGTAAGCATGCCCAAGTGCACTATTGATGGCCAGGAAGTTGAATTCCAGGCCGGGCAGAACCTAATCGACGTTGCCAAGAAGGTTGGCAAAGACGTTCCCTATTTCTGTTATCACCCGGGTCTGACGGTCGTCGCCCAGTGCCGCATGTGCACGGTCGAGATCGAAAAGATGCCAAAACTTCAAACGGCGTGCTCGACGGTCGCTACCGAAGGAATGGTCGTCAAGACGCGCTCTGAGCGCGTGATCCAAAACCAGAAGTCGGTGATGGAGTTCCTCCTCATCAACCATCCTCTCGACTGTCCCATCTGCGACAAGTCCGGCGAGTGTGACTTGCAAGACAACTCCTTCAAGCACGGCGATTCGTACATGCGTACGACGGAAGATCGCCGCACCTATCTCGATCTCGATATGGGTCCGGTCATCAAGAAGAACATGAACCGCTGCATTCACTGCACGCGTTGCATTCGCTTCGGCACCGAAGTGGCGGGCATTCACGAGATGGTCGCCGTCCAGCGCGGGAACAACACCGAGATCACGACGATCGACGGGCGTCCGCTTGAGACTGATTACGCGGGCAACTACGCGGACATCTGCCCGACCGGTTCGTTGACGCTCAAGGATTTCCGCTTCCGTAAGCGCGTTTGGTACCTAAAAAAGACTCCGACCATCTGCGAAGGTTGCTCGAAGGGCTGCAACGCGGAACTTCACCAGGACATGAACGTGGTTCACCGCACACTTCCGCGCGAGAATCTCGAGATCAACAAGTGGTGGCTCTGCGACGACGGTCGCTTCAATTTCCGGTACGTGAACGACTCGTCCCGTGTCGTTGTACCGAGCATCCGGCAAGGGGTAGCAGCGGTGCCGGCGACTTGGTCGCAAGCGGTCGAATCTGCACGCGCGTCGCTTAAGGGTAAGAAGCCCGTCGTGCTGGTGGGATCGGATCTGAC
>JBEIOW010000547.1:0-1941 GCA_040377385.1 Bacteriovoracaceae bacterium
GAGGACCGCCATGCCGTCGACTTCCAGCATTCGCACGTCCGAAAGGACGAGCGAAAATGGCTCACGCCGGAGGAACTGGATGGCCTCCTCCCCGCTTGAAGCGGTACGGACGAGATAATCCTCCTTAGCGAGGACCTCATTCAGCAGGCTGCGTGTCACCGCGTCGTCGTCTACGACGAGTACGGGATCCAAACGTCCACTCGAGTCCATGTGTTCTCCTTGGAATGCATGGTCAGACCGCCGCCATGCTTCTGAACGATCTGGCTACAGATGGGAAGACCGAGGCCAGTGCCTTCACCCTGCGGCTTCGTCGTGAAAAACGGACGGAGAACCTTGGGGAGGTCCTCCTTAGGGATCCCCTCGCCCGTGTCGTATACGCTTACGAGCACGCCGTCACGGCCCGCTTGGCGCCGAGCGCGCGTCTGGATCTCGAGGATGCGGCTCGAGCTCGATCGCTTGAGTCGTTTGGCGTGCAGGCTATCGAGGGAATTATTGACGAGATTGAGCAGAACTTGCTCGATCTCGAGCGGCACCAGGCGCACCGGCGGAACAGAACGGTCGAGCTCCTTGCGAACCTCGATCCCCAGCGAGTCGCAGCGCGGGCCGACGATTCCTAGCGACTGGTCCACAATGCGATTCACATCGGCCAGCTGTTTTTGGCTCGCCGGTCGGGCAGTGCTCTGGAGAAAGTCCTTCACGATGTGCTCGATCTTCGAGAGCTGACCTTCGATGACGGAGAGGCGCTCATGATTCGTATCCGAGATCTCCTCGCGCAACAGCTGGAGATGACCACCGATCGCGTTCAGGGGTGTGCCAAGTTCATGCGCGAAGCTCGCCGTGAGCTGACCCATGACGGCAAGCTTCTCCTGGTTCATCAGCTCGCGCCGCGCCTCCTGGAGCTGCTGCGAAAGCTCGACGTTCTCCGATTCGGCGCGCTTGAGCTTGCGATCCGCGAAGATCATTCTCCGCAATACGTAGCTCAATCCCAAAATTGAAAGGAGGACGCTGATCGCCGCTCCGATCGCCGTCGTCCGGCCGAGGACCGTGAGCACGTTGTCCACGATCCGAGTCGAAACGTGAACCGAGACCACGCCGACGAAATGCTGTCGATGATGAATCGGAACCTGCACTTCCCAAACCGTGCCCTCGGCGTCTTCGGGGTCCGCCTCTGGACGGGGACGGATCACGAGCGTATCGGCCGGAACCGGAAAAGCGAGCGCGCTCGACGGGTCCTCTTCGACCGTCGAAGCGATCACTTGTCCCGCGGCGAGCGGAAACTCCGCGCGGATCAAATCCAGGCGTAAAAGGTTGGGCTGGGAGTAAAGCGTCTCCTGCAGAAGACGCTCGATCGGGCGATTGTGAGCATCGAGCGGCACCAACCGGCGACTGCTGATCTCCTTGACGATCGCTTTGCCCGCAGTGAGTGCCGATTGCACAATCTCCTGCTCCAGCACCGGACGGGTCCATTGATTCACCGCCAGCGTGACCCCGAAGAAGATCGGTAAGATCACCGCGATCAGGATGAGGAGGACCTTGGCTTGGAGATCCAAGCGCCGGATCCGATGATTGAGCCAACGCATCGTTCGCTCACGCTACCATGAAAAAGACCGGCCCCGTACGCAGGGGAAATCCCTGGCGGGGCCGGTCGAATGAAGTGACTCGCTCGGTCAGTTCAATGGGACTTACTCGGCGGATTCCATCGGAACCGGTGCGACTGGCTCGACGGCGGCGGGGGCTTCGGAGTGCGTCACGGACTCCGCATGCGGCTTCGCGCGTTTCTTCGCCCCGTGCTTCCGGGCCTTGCCTTTGGCTTTACGTGCTTTTTTCTTCTTCTTTTCGGCCTTCTTCGCCTTTTTCACGGCGACCTTTTTCCGGGGAGCCTCGGGCGCGGCCCCGTCTAGGGAATAGCGGGTCGAGCCCTCGGGCGTGTCGACCGTGATC
>JBEIOW010000305.1:0-3612 GCA_040377385.1 Bacteriovoracaceae bacterium
AAGGACCGCATCTATGCCGCGATGAAGTTCTTTGTGTACACGATGGTGGGCTCGCTACTCATGCTCGTCGCGATCTTCTTCCTGGCGTATCAACACCAGGTGCAGTTCGGCACGATCTCGATGGCGATCACGGACCTGTACAAGGTCAAGACGGCGTTCGACGGATTTGCCTCGCCACAGTCCCTTCTCTTCGTGGCGTTTGCGCTCGCGTTCGCGATCAAAGTTCCTCTGTTTCCGCTTCATACCTGGTTGCCAGATGCGCACGTTCAGGCTCCGACCGCAGGATCGGTGATCCTGGCCGGCGTCCTTCTGAAGATGGGCGGCTACGGTTTCATTCGGTTCGCGTTCCCGCTTTTTCCGGAGGCAGTGGCCTATTACCAATTCACGTTCCTGCTCTTAGGTACGATCGCGATCGTTTACGGGGCTTGGGTGGCCACGGTTCAACCTGACATCAAAAAGCTCGTTGCCTACTCGTCCGTGAGCCACATGGGTTACGTGATCGTGGGCCTGTTTTCGTTGAACGCGATCGGCGTGACCGGTTCGGTCTATCAGATGCTTAATCACGGGATCGCCACGGGCGGACTCTTCCTTTTGGTCGGGATGGTTTACGAGCGTCGTCACACGCGCGAGATCAAAGATTTTGGCGGAATCACGAAAGTGATGCCGATGTTTGCGATCATGCTGATGATCATGACTCTCGCCTCGGTGGCTTTGCCCGGCACGAACGGGTTCATCGGCGAGTTCCTTATCTTGCTCGGTGCTTGGAAGGCGAACGTCTGGATCGCGTCGGTCTCAGCTTTGGGCGTGATCTTCGGCGCCGTCTATATGCTCTGGATGTTCCAGCGCGTGATGTTCGGCCCGCTCGTGAATGAAGAGAACAAGAAGCTGAAGGATCTCAACGCCCGCGAGATGATCGTCATGGCGCCTCTGGTGTTCATGGTCTTCTTTATGGGCATTTATCCGAACTTCTTTTTCCGCAAGATGGAGCCTTCGATTCACCGTTTCTTGGCTCGCACCGCAGGAACACCGGCGGCAACGGTCGCCGGCGTGAATCCTTCGGTAAGCGCTGCGACTCCAAATATCCCCGTTGCCGGCACTGGCGTGAGCCAAGCCGCAGGTCAATAAGAAGAAGGCAAGGTCCCGATGGCTATTCGACCCGAACTCCTCACTCTCAGCGCCGAGCAGCTCCAGGCGCTCATGCCCTACTTTGTCGCAACCGGCGGATCGGTGATCGCCTTATTGTTGTGCACGCTCAAGTCCTCGAGCGCGAAGTGGCTCACCTATTTGATGACTCTAGCCACCTGTGCGGCGGCGGCCTTCTACTCTTGCAAGAACTTCGGTGGAGCCCCGGTTGAGGTCTTCAACCGGATGATGGTGCTGGACTCTTACACGGCCTTCTTCAACCTGATTTTCCTCGCGTGCGCAGCGCTGACGGCGATGGCGTCATTTCGCTATCTCGATGACGAGAAGATTCAGCATCCGGAGTACTACGTGCTGCTTTTGTTCGCCGCGATCGGCATGATGCTGATGGCGTCCACTTTGGACTTGATCGTATTCTTCATCGCGCTCGAACTGATGTCGGTCGTGATCTATTGCCTGGTGAGCTTCCGCAGAAACGATCGCCGCTGCAATGAAGGGGCGATGAAGTATTTCATCCTGGGCTCCGCGGCTTCTGCCGTCCTGCTTTATGGCGCGGCCCTGCTTTACGGCGCTACGGGGAGCCTGAACCTGAGTGAGATCTTCCGCATCATTCAGGCGGATTCGACCAAGATGACGGCGATGTTCCAGATCGGGAGCTGGTTGCTCGTCTCGGGTTTCTTGTTCAAAGTCGCGATCGTTCCGTTCCATATGTGGGTCCCGGACGTTTACGAAGGCGCGCCGACTCCCGTCACGGGATTCATGGCGACTGGCGTGAAAGCAGCGGCATTTGCTGCGATGATCCGCGTCTTCATGACCCTTAACCCTTCGATCGGTCAATTCCATGACGTTCTCTGGGTGCTGGCGGTCCTGACCATGGTCATCGGGAACGTCGTCGCTTTGACGCAAGCCAATTTGAAGCGAATGCTCGCGTACTCGTCGATTTCCCACTCGGGCTACTTGCTCGTCGGTCTTCTTTCGGGTGGAAGCACGCCTGAAGGCTACGGGCCGCTGGTTCTCTATCTCGCGGTCTACGCGGTGATGAACCTAGGTGCCTTTGCGGTCTTGGGTCTGATCGGACAGCGTGAAGATCACGGCCTGAATCTGTCGGATCTTTCCGGGCTTTCGCGCCGCCAGCCCTGGCTTGCGTTTGCGATGGCGGTGTTTTTGTTCTCGATGGCAGGGATTCCGCCTACGGCAGGATTTGCCGCGAAGTACCTGCTTTTCTACTCTGCGGTTCAAGCGGGCCATACCTCGCTCGTGGTCATCGCCGTGCTGTGTAGCGCCATTTCCGTGTACTATTATCTAAGAGTGCTCGTGTTCATGTACATGCGGGATCCGGTCGGCAGCGCGCCGGCTCAGCGGATTCCGGCGTGGGGTGCGTTGGTGGTCGCGATCTCGGTCGCGCTCACGCTCCAGGTCGGCGTCCTTCCCGGCAAGCTCATGGATGCGGCCAAGCGCGCAGTCGCCAGCATGAAGTCCTAAGGCTCATCCGCCTGAGGTCCTTGCCGGGCGCTCGCAAGGGCATACGCAGGGGCAACAGAGGCGATGGTTTCGGACGGCGGTAAACGATTCAAAATCCGACTCTCCTCCGGGAGGATTCTCGGTCCGCTGGATCTCCGGCAGATCCGGAAATTCATCCTGAAGAACCGAGTGGTCGGACAAGAGAGCGCCCGCGAGCACCCGCAGGGCGACTGGGCCGACATCAATTCCTTCTCAGAAATCGCTGAACTTCTTCTTCAACATGCGGAAGGTCGTCTGCAGGCTGAGCGTACGGATGGTCCGAAGTCGGAGCCTGAGCCCTACTCCCCTCTTTTACATGGGCACACCCAAGCACTCATCGCACCGACCGTAATGATGCCTGCACCCGGGATGCCCGCCCCTCAGGAGATCAAGATCCCGGTGGGGACGAAACTGACGGATGCGGCGTCGACCGGCTCGAATCGTCTTTCGGTCTCTGATGATACGGGGGAACGGGGTCAGCGGGTCATCGATGCGGAGATACCGTCCGAGCCAGTAGAGATGGAAGGCGATGAGAGGACCCAGATGTACTCGCGGAGCGATGTGCCCGCGCTAGAATCTGAGCCAGCGACCAACGCCGAAAATCCTGTCCCGCAACCCACGAAACAGGTTCGGGGATACGAACTCGCACCCATTCTTCCTACCTTTCAAGAACCGGCGGCCCGAGATGTGGCCTACGAAAAGACAGTGGTCTTTAGTCGCTCCTCTGGCGGATCTGCAGCGTCAGGCTCAGGTCAATCCAAGAAGCGTAAGAAGGAAGGAATTCGAGAGTGGATTAAGATCGGAGCTGCCATCATCGTGCTCGGGATCGCAGCCAATGATCTCTTCTTTCAAGACGAAGCGTCCAAGGTCAGGCCGGATTCTGTTCGTAGAACAGCTTTCCGTCCGGTTTTACCAAAGATCATCGCGGGAGCGTCGCAAGACCCGGCGGCAAGCAAGAATCTCTATGAATCT
>JBEIOW010000506.1:0-2170 GCA_040377385.1 Bacteriovoracaceae bacterium
ACTTCGAGGAGAATCCGCCCGAAGGTTACCATCGCCTGCGTCCGGGTGGCGAAGTGCGCCTGCGCTTTGGTTACGCCGTCCAATTCAAAGAACTCGTGAAGAACGCGGACGGAACTGTGAAAGAAATCCGCGTGACCTACGACCCACAGTCGGCGCACGGCAAGACGGCCGACGGTCGCAAGATCAAGGGCATCATTCACTGGGTTTCAGCGACGGAGTCGTTACCGGCGGAAGTTCGTCTCTATGACCGTCTCTTTAAGGTGGAGAATCCGGACGACGGCGAATCCGATTATCGCGTGCATCTGAACCCGGATTCGCTGGTCGTGTGCGCGCAGGCGCGCGTCGAGGCTTCGTGTGCGGGCGTAGCGCCGGAGACGCGGTTCCAGTTTGAGCGCTTGGGTTACTTCGTCGCAGATCGCTTGGATTCGGTGGGCGGGAGGCTGGTCTTCAATCGCACCGTGACGCTGCGGGATTCGGCGCCTAAAAAGGCTTAGCCGAACCCCGCGCGCATTGCTGAGAAGTCGGACTTACAGGAAGAACGAAAAGCCGATCGGCGTGATGGAAATCGCACTCCGATAGCCAGCAGACCAAGTCGTTCCCGTATAGGTGACGGATGGGGCGTAGCTGAGCCAGGAAGCGAGCTGGAATCGCTTTCCAGCCGCCAATGCGAAGCGGAACGAGGACGCGGTATTGAAACCCGTCGCACTGGAGCGAACGTAGCCTGGACCTGCATAGACAAAAGCCTGATTCGCCAGCGTATCGCCCCCAAAGTTGAAGCGTGGCCCGAAGGTGAACGAGAAGCTCGACTCGGAGCCTCCGTTGATGGAGCTCGTGTAGAAGCGGGGGTTGACCGCGATCTGGAGATTGTCGGTCACAAAGAAGGCGATCATTCCGCCGAAGTTAATCGTCGTGCGAGTCGCGTTCCCCGTCTCAACGTAGATGTCGCCGTTCGGGCCCGCGTTCAGGCCAATCGACGAGCCGATCTCGAGTTCTGGGCGCGGGGCGGGTTCTTCAGCCTGCGCGGTGGTGGACACGAGCAGCGTGGCTAAGAGGAAATAAGCAGCCGAGGTCTTCATAATATGCCTTTCGAAGATTGCAGGGGGTGAACCCGTACGGCGGAGGGCCTAGAGCACAGTTTTCGTTTTGATCGAAAAACCGGTCGGTGCCGTGTCCGACGGCTCCAGCTGATACAAGATCGGCACCCCGGTGCCAAGCTCGACTTCCAGGATTTGTTCGGGCGAGAGGCCTTCGAGCTTCAGGATGAGAGATCGGAGTGAGTTTCCGTGCGCGACGATCAGCGTGTTTTCGCCGGCCTTCAGGCACGGAAGGATGTGCGATTCCCAATAGGGAAGGACCCGCTTGAGCGTCATGGCGAGACTCTCGCCGGCGGGACCCGGAGGGGCGATGTCGTAGGAGCGGCGCCACTGGTGCACCTGCTCTTCGCCCCACTTTGCGCGCGCTTCATCTTTGTTGAGGCCTTGCAGGTCTCCGTAGTGGCGCTCATTGAGCGCAGCCGATCGCTCCGTGGGCAACGAGGCGAAGCCGCCTGCTTCCAATGCGAGAGTTGCCGTGCGGATCGCCCGCGTGAGCGCGCTCGTGAAGACCTTCTGGATGGGGATCCCGGTGAGCTTCTTGCCCGCAGTTTGGGCCTGCTCGATCCCTCGTGGGCTTAAATCCACGTCCACCCAGCCGGTGAAGCGGTTTTCCAAGTTCCAGACGGATTCCCCGTGACGAAGCAAAATGAGCTGCGGCATGATCCAGATCCTACTTCAGAGGAGACGTTTCTGGAAACCCAAGCGATCCGAATTTGGAATCCTCGCACGCGCCGCATCGAGGAAGAGAAGATCTACGGCGAAGGCGCGATGCGGTGGATGTACGAGTCACCCGTGGGTCGTTGGTTGGGCGATGCGGCCTTGACCCGGCCTTGGTTCAGCCGGTGCTACGGAGTTTATAACTCGAGTGCGGTGAGTCGCCGCAAAGTTGCGCCGTTTATTCGCGACTTTGCAATCCCGATGGAAGAGTACGAGACGGGACCGTTCGCGACGTTCAATGATTTCTTCATTCGGCGCTTTAAACCCGGGCAGCGTAGCTTTCCGGCCGAGAGTGAGAACTTCGGCGCGTTTGCCGAAGGACGCTATTTCGCTTTTGAGAATCTCCGACCCGGAACGCC
>JBEIOW010000194.1:0-4916 GCA_040377385.1 Bacteriovoracaceae bacterium
AGCTCCGGATTGAAGTCGAAATGGTTTTCGATCGCTTCCTTGTGACGCGCCGTAATCAACACCACTTCCTCAATCCCTGAACGTACCGCTTCTTCAACGATATGCTGGATCATCGGCACATCGATGATCGGAATCATTTCCTTAGGGATCGTCTTAGTGGCCGGTAGAAAGCGAGTCCCTTGCCCGGCGGCAGGAATGACGGCTTTACGAATGCGGGAGAACGATGGAGATGCGGCCATTGAGTTCGAATCTGGCTTGGCCGCGTCGCTAGGCGTTACGCCCGGCGAGAAGCGCGACCGCGCTGTTCAAACTCTAACTCTGCCTGGCAGTCGATGCAAAGGGTAGTGGAGGGATTGGCGCGCATCCGCGGTTCACCAATTCCATCACCGCAGCCCTCGCAAACCCCGAAGGTACCTGCCTCAATGCGCTTTAGCGCGGCGTCGATTTGCGCCATCACTTCACGGCCATGATTCTGAATATGAACCGCAATGCCCCGGTCCGTGTCCGCAGCGGCTTGATCCAGAGCGTCCGCGAAGAACGGCTCGTCGTTGATCATGTCCGAGGTCACTTGTTGGACGTCCTGCGAAAGCTCCGAACGGCGGACTTCGAGCTGCTTTCTGTAGTTTTCGAGCTTGTCTTTGTTAAACTTCATAGCGCGCATGGATTAGCGACCCAGTGAGCCAAAGTAAAGAAAAATTTGACGCCGAGCGCAGGCAGGGTGCATGATAAAAAAGACTATGAAATTCAAATATTTAGACCTCTCCGTCTTCTGGTCCTGTCTGCTTCTCGCAGCTCTTGCCGGGGGAAATCATCAAGCGCATGCCTTGGATTTCTTCTCTCCACGGAGCGCCGGGATCGCGGGTTCCGGGATTGCTGGGCCGTTACTCAACGACTCCCTCTTTATGAACCCGTCCTACGCTTCATTTCTTCCCACTTACGCTGTGGGGCTGACTTGGGCGACCTACGGTTCCCAAGATAATCCCATTCATGGGCGTGCTTATTCCGTCTCCGTCCAAGACGGACGCAACTCCCTCTTTCAGGCTGGGCTCGCTTACACGGTTCGGCAGGATCACTCTTTCATCCACTTGGGCGCCTCTAAATCCTTTATCCAAAACTGGGGTGTGGGATTGAGCGGAAAATTCTTTTTCAACTCTCCCAACAAGACGAATGGGCAGGAGCTTTCGCTCTCGTCCACCTACGTATTCTCTCCGTGGATTCAAACCGCCGTCGTGGTCGACAATCTGCTCGGGTCAGCGAAAGGGCGGCCTGCGGGTTTGTATCGTGAGTTCAAGGCGGGAGCGAAATTCAACATCGATAAAATCTTGCTCGTCTACCTCGACCCGCACTACGTGCCTGATCTCGCGGCGGATCGATTCGGCCACTCCATCGGCATTGAATTCGTGATGATGCGGGACCTTTTCCTGCGGATCGGCAACTATCGTAACGCGAACGTGCCCCACCTCAATCTGCGCGGAGATGGCTACGGCTTTGGTCTAGGCTGGGTCGCGCCGCGAATCTCGATCGACTACGGAATCTCACGCACCGTCGATCCCGTATCCGTAACGACGCACATCATTGGTGCAACCTCGTTTTTCTGAGAATTCAGTCGAGTCGCGGATAGAGAATTTGCGGGCGCTCGCCTTGCTGAACAGATGCGCTCCATCCAGGGTAAAGCGACTTGAGAAGCGACTCCCGGATCACTTCACGAGGGTGACCGTCAGCCACTAGCCGTCCTTGATGTAATACCAAAATTCGATCCGCCCATTGTGCGGCGAAATTCCATTCGTGGGTTACCAACAAAACCGCGCTGTCGCTTTGACGAGCGCGTCGCTTCATCGCAGATCCGACTGACCAAAGGTGATGAAGATCGAGCTGAGAAAGCGTTTCGTCTAGCGCGGAAATCCGGGGTGCTTGCAACCAGCTCATCGCAAGCAGAAGCCTCTGGCGCTCCCCACCACTCAGACCGCGCAGATCTCGGCGCTCAAAATCGACCAATCCCGCGTCCTGAAGGGCCTGTCGGATCTCTTCGATGAGCTGATCAGCAAGGATCCCCCCAGATTCCGCCGCAAGCGCCAGCGCGTCGATGACGGGAAACGGAAAATCCGAGACGATCCCTTCGCTGCAATAACTCATCAGACGCGATCGCTCTGCATCAGCAAGCTGCAAAAGTGAGCGCCCTTCGACTTGGACGGATCCCCGTATGCTCACGGCTTCCGGCGGGATCAAGCCGCATAAGGATTTCAATAGACTCGACTTGCCGGAACCGTTCGGCCCAACCACCGCCACGCATTCGCCGCGGTAAAGTTCAGCATCGGCAATGCTTACGAGCTGTTTCCCTGAAGCCTCAACGCTCCAATCCTTGATTTGAAGAAGTGAGGACTTTCTGCTCATCGCAATCCCCCGCCGCGCTTGGAGAGGATCCATAAAAGAACCGGCGCGCCCCAAAGGGCGGTGACTACTCCGACTGGAAGCTCAATCGGGCGAGCGGCCACCCTTGCGAGCAAATCAGAAATCACCAGAACCACCGCGCCGAGGAGCATGCTTCCAGGAATGACTTCGCGGTGTAAAGAGCCACGCATCAACCTCACCGCGTGGGGAACGGCGAGCCCGATGAAACCAATCATTCCAGATACTGAAACACAAAAGCCAATCAGCACCGAAACCCAAGACAAGAGCAAACGACGCTCGCTCGCGACAGAAACTCCGAGCGCTCTCGCTCTTTCCTCGCCCAATAAAAGTGCGTCCAGTTTTCGGTGACGGCCGTAGAGAATTCCAGCCACCGTGAGTACACCCGTACCCGCTAAAATTACCGATCCCATCTCCGCTCGAGAGAGGTCACCGAGAAGCCAGAAGAGGGCGCCTTGAATTCCCGACGGATCCGAAAGTGCCATCCACACGGCCACCCCGCTGGATCCTAAGAAAGAGAGGAGCACGCCCGCCATGAGCAGCTGATAGCCTGAAGCGCGGATCCGCGCGGCCCAGATCAAAAGCAGCGCGGTGAACGAAAGCGCACCCAAAAACGAAGGTAACGCGACACCGGCAACCGAGAGTGCACCCCAGCCCAGCGCCGCACCGATGGCTGAGCCCAGCGCTGCACCAGAAGAAACACCGAAGGTGTACGGCTCACAAAGTGGGTTTGCAAAAAGTGCCTGCAAAGCGACGCCCGCCAATGAAAGTCCCGCTCCCACGACGATCGCAAGCAACACTCTTGGCATCCTTAGAGTCAGGATCATTTCGCGGTCCAGGCCGTCCGTAGCACCGAAACTCAAACCGAGGAGGATTGCGACCCCGAGTGCGCACAGAAGAGCTACGTTAAAGAACCAAGCTCTATTGCCGAGATTGACCAAGGACGGCCTCCCGGGTTTTCTTGAGACCCTCGATCAGGCGGGGTGTCGGGCGAAGGAGCTCGTCGGAGGGAACCTGGAGCATCCGGACGCCCTTTTTAGAGAAGTGGCTTCGCTCTCGCTCCGCGATCGTGGATTCCGGAGACCGACCGGGCACCAGAACGGCATCCAAGGGCGCTGCCCAAATCGTTTCGAGAGAAATTTTGGGATAAGTCGCACTCAACGGTACCCCGGGAATCAATGGGTTGAGCCCTATACGAGTGAGTGCATCAAAAAGGAGCGTCTTTGGACCAATCGTAATCCAAGGTTGGGTATCCAACACGAGGAGGACGTTTTTTTTCGGTCCGGAAACGGCTAGTTTTGTAAATTCGTCGCGCATTCTCTGCACAAGTTCGGCGCCTTTTGCATCCTCTCCAAGTGCACGCGCCACCCAAGTCATCGATTCAAGCCACTCCTCGACTGTCGAAGAGCGAACGACCAAGACTTTCAATCCGTTCTTACGAAGAGCGGATACCTGGCCGGGAGAATTTCCATCGGTCGTGGCGAGGATCAGGTCAGGCTGGAGTGAAACTACTTTCTCCACGTTGACTCGATGAAAAGGACCGACCGTAGGAAGACCTTTCAGCCAAGCGGGATAGTCCGATTGGTCGGCAACCGCGATGACTCGGCGATCGACGAATCCTCCAGCGATCTCCGCAAGCGAGGGTGCTAGAGCAACGATTCGAGTTGGCTTTGGAGTAGGCGCGCTGAAGAGCTCTCCGCTCGCATCTCGCCAGCTATTCGCCAATGCGAGACTAGGCAACAGGAGCGACAACAGCACGGAGCTAGAAACGATTCTCACGCGCCTCCAACAGCGCGGCGATGTTCGTCTCGTGGCGAAGCAGAATAATCGAGACGAGGATGGCGCCGGGCCAAAGTTCGAGCCCAGCCGGATAGAGCACCAGATGAATCCACGAAGCGAGAAGGATCCCCGCTAAACTCGAAAGTGATCCGATCCGGCTCAACCCAAAAGTCAGCGCAAAAGTAAGAATGCCCCCGAGTGCCGCCCACGGCGAAAGCACGAGCAGTGCGCCGAATCCCGTGGCGACGCCTTTGCCTCCTTTGAAGCGCAACCAAGGAGTGAAGCAATGTCCTAGGACGGAAGCGGCCCCGAACCACCAAGCGGCTTGCGGCGAAAGCGAGGCGAGACTCCAGTCCCCCCCCTGATCCCTTAAGACCGTGCCAACGCTCTCCACCGCTGGAGCAAGCATCTCGCTAGCCAATGCGGCGGCGAAAACACCCTTCAAGCCGTCGAGCAGGAAAACGATGAATCCCGCCGGCCAGAATCCGAGCACTCGGCTGACGTTCGTGGCGCCGATATTTCCGCTACCCCGACTTTGTAAATCTTTGACTTGAAAGAGGCGCGCGACAATCACACCGAAGGGAATCGATCCGAGAATGAACGCGAACAACAGCAAGGCAATCATCAAGGCGCTCATTTTCGACCCTCGGAGACTCTGCCCAGCCTGACCTTCAACAGGACCGCGGCTGCGATGAAAACGAGCAGAGAGATGAATTGACTCGTGGACAACC
>JBEIOW010000289.1:0-3817 GCA_040377385.1 Bacteriovoracaceae bacterium
ACTGCAACCTGATTTCGGTTCGGCAAAAGAACCCCCTCGGCCTTGGACACGCCGTACTTTGCGCGGCTCCTATTATCGGAGACGAGCCTTTCGCCGTGTTGCTTGGGGATGATTTGATTGATTCGCCGATTCCTTGCACACGACAATTGATCGATATTGCTGTGCGCGAGAGGTCATCCGTTGTGGGTGTCATGGAGATTCCGCGCGGGGATAGCTTCAAGTACGGCATGGTCGGCGGCATTTCGAGAAGCGATCGTTTGATGGAAGTGGATCGGCTGGTTGAAAAGCCGGCCCCCGATCAGGCGCCATCCAACTGGGCAATTCCGGGGCGCTACGTACTTTCATCTCAGATCTTTGACTGCATTCGCCGAACGAAACCGGGCCGTGGAGGTGAGATTCAGCTGACGGACGCGCTCCAGCTGCTCGCGACTGAAGAGACGCTGCTCGCCTATCGGTTCGACGGGGATCGTTACGACACGGGCGATCGTCTTGGGTTTATCGAGGCCACGATCGCATTCGCTCTGAAGCGACCTGAGCTGGCACCTTCTGTTCGTCTCCTTCTGAAAAAATACGCGGAGAAAAACTGATGGTATTCCTCAGTCGAAAAAACCTCTTCGTCACGCTGGCCGTGACTCTCATGAGCACGATGCCAATGGCGGCTTGGGCGTTTATCCCTCCTTCGCAATTCATCATCAAGGGAATGACCGCGAAACGATCAGGACTAAAATCGGCGCGAATTCAAGCCGTCGTTTATCGACTCGACGCCGCCGGCAAGCCAACCGAACATCGTTTCAAAGAGACGACCTCATACGATGCGGCGACTCGTGTGCTTCGCAGTATTGCGACCGATGACTCAGGTCGAGAGTTGTATCGGCTGGAGAGAAAACTTCAGTCCACAGCGGCAAATCATCCGATGGGTGAGAAGGTGGATGAACTCCTGCTAGCCCTCTATCCCGAGGGCCTCACCGGCTCCCTGGTGAGATTGGGTTTACCGATTCGTTCTGATGCAGACCTGATGACATTGAAGAACGAAGAGGAGCGACGTCAGGCCGAGGGAACCCAGCTGCTCCGCTGGAAAAGCACGTTTGCCTGGGTGATTGGCCGTCCGTCGGCCCGCAATCCCGAGCGTCCGGTCTCGCAACTTTGGGTAGAGAAGGACAGCTTCCTTCCTCTGCGTCTGATTCTTCCGTCGAGTGCTAACTCTTCAGGTGGAAAACTCGAGTGGAGTTTCGAAAGCTACCGCTATTTCAGGGAAATCCCATTCCCGCGCCAAGTGACCTGGCTGCAGGAGGACCGCCCTCGGATCCGCGTGGAGACCCAAGACGTTCAGGTCAACGGTCCCCTGCCCGAACTTAAAGTGCCAGAGTTCGTGACTGGATTCACCGAAGCGGGAAATGAAGCGAGCTCTGGAGTTCGCGACCTCATTCAGAGTCACTACGAGTGGATTCGCTGACCCATATCGTCTCGGTCGCCGTTCCACGCCCGCTGGCGCAGCTCTATACTTACGGACTGTCTGCGGAGGAAGCTGCGCAGGTTCAGGTAGGGGGTTGGGTTGAAGTTCTGTTCGGCAAGAGTCGCCTCCACGCATTCGTGGTGGAAGCGCCGCGATCGATCTCCGAACTCCCACCCTCCATTCCACGGGCTAAGCTCAAGAAGATCCAGTCGATCGGTGCCCAAGGAAAGGTCATTCCCGACGATGTCTTGAAGCTGGCGAAGTGGGCGCAGGACTATTATCGGGCGCCGCTGGGTGAAATTTTGAACGCCGCCGTGCCCGCAGCGACGCTGGGCCTGAGAAGCCAGAAGCAAAATGCCCGCCCTTGGAAGCCCGAAACGCCGACCCTAGCGGGGGAAGTCGCGTTAACCGAAGAACAACGTCTAGCCATCGATCTTCTTGAAAACGCCCCAGTCTCGCTTCTTCACGGAGTCACGGGGAGCGGTAAAACCGAAGTCTATTTAGAGTTAGCAAGGAGAGCGCTGAAACGCGGAAAAGGTGTTCTCATTCTCGTTCCAGAAATCGCGTTGACTCCCCAGCTACATGGCCGATTTGAAGCGGGCTTGGGCGAGCAGGTAGGTCTATGGCATTCGGCGCTTGCCGATGGTCAGAGAAGAGATCAGGCATCTGCACTCTTGCGCGGAGACTTGCGCGTTGTAGTCGGTGCGCGCTCGGCGGTATTCGCGCCGATCCGCGACCTTGGACTGATCGTCGTCGATGAAGAGCATGACCCCACTTATAAGCAAGAGGATCGCGTGCGCTACCATGCTCGTGACCTTTGCGTGGTGCGAGGAAAGTCAACTGGAGCGCGCGTGGTGCTCGGTTCTGCAACCCCGTCTCTGGAAACGCTGGAGCGCGTCCGCGAAGGTAAATACTCGGTCGCGCATCTCAAGCAACGGGTCGCCGGTGGGGCGCTTCCCCAGATTGAGATCATTTCACTGACGGAAACTCCGCGAATCGAAGGGATTCAGGCGATTCTGACCGAACCCGCACTCGAAGAGATTCGTGCACGTCTAGATGCGGGTGAGCAGGTGATGATTTTCCTGAACCGCCGCGGATTTGCCGCGTTTCTCCTTTGCGAGGATTGCGGAGAGGTTCCGGGCTGTCCAAACTGCTCTATCTCGCTAACGGTACATCGTAAATCCGGGGTGCTTCGGTGCCACCATTGCGATCATCGAGAACCCCTGCCGGACACTTGTCCGAAGTGCGCGAGTATTGAGCTAAAGCCCATGGGCGCAGGCACAGAAAGCCTGGAAGAGGAGTTGCCAGCACTCTTGCCCCAAGCGCGAATGCTCCGGCTCGATCGTGATCAGATTACGAGCGCGACCCGACTGGAGAAGGCGTTGGATCTGTTTCGGAGTGGTGGAGCAAACGTATTGCTCGGCACTCAGATGCTCGTAAAGGGCCACGATTTCCCTAAGGTCACTCTGGTGGTGGTGTTGCTCGCGGATGCGCTTTTCCGTTGGCCGGACTTTCGGGCCCAGGAGCGCGCTTTACAGACGTTGACGCAGGTTTCGGGGCGGGCAGGGCGCTCCTCATTGCCGGGAAAGGTTTTGATTCAGACGTTTCAGCCGGACCACGCGGTTCTTCAGGTTCTTCAGGGCATTCTTCCCGTTGAACAGTTTTTGGGTGAAGAGCGTGAACTTCGCGAGGCTCTTTCCTACCCCCCGTTTGGTCGATTGGCCCGACTCCGTTTTGAATCCGAGCACTCAGACCATGCTCAGCGCCATGCGCGGCGAATTGCCGACGCTCTCTCGAGTTCGTCGACGTCGGATACGGTGCAGGTCCTAGGGCCGAGCGAGGCTTTCATGGAGAAGCTCAAGGGCAAGTATCGGTGGGACATCCTACTGCGATCGAAACAGATCGGGCCGCTTCAGGAAGCATTGCGAATGGCCGAGCGGCTCCGGAGCTCCGAGGAAATCCCGTTTCTTGTCGACGTTGACCCGTATGGGATAAGCTGAGGGACAATGACAGACGATAACGGCGGAGAATCCAGGAGCGAAGGCCGGCGTCAGAGCATGCGCTCCAAGATCCAGCGATCCATTGAGATCGCAAAAGATGAGCAAAAGCGTGAGCTGATGCGGCATCGGATCGCCGTGGCAAAGGAGGGGCTGAGCTGCTTTGAGAAGAAGCGCTATCCCGAAGCGGTCAAAAATTTCGTGATCTACATCCGGATTCTCGAAGATTGGAAGCAAGTCGCACCCAACGGTTTGAGTCCTTCGCACTTTGATAAGAAGAAGGACATTGCCGAGATTCTCTTGATCAACGCGGTCTACTGGCACCTCGTGAAGCTTTTTGACCAGCAAGGCGGACGCGAGTTCACTC
>JBEIOW010000163.1:0-5286 GCA_040377385.1 Bacteriovoracaceae bacterium
ATCTCCGGCTTCTGTAACTCCAATACGAACCTCAGCCGGGAAACCTGCTTTAGCCGTGCCACCGCCGCCTGCCGCGACGGAGTGAGCGCCCAGTGCGTGACCGAAACCGCCGACTACTGCATTCGCAATACGAACTACAGTCGCGAGACCTGCTTTAACAATGGCGTCACGGCCTGCACCGGCGCGACGGGAGGCATCCAAGCGATCGCGGAAGGCGTCCGCGAGGCGACGGAAAGCAAGCTCCGGAAGTAAATCCGATCAAGCCCCTGCCTGCCCTCGTGGCGGCAGGGGCATTGACACCTCAAGTCAATCCTGTCCCCCCGGCCCATTCGCTGCCATTCTCCGTCCTCACCAACTCCTGACTTTTCAAACGAAACCGGATACCTGAGAACCTTCTTTTTTGAACTTTTCTCGGGGGAGACGCATGTTTCAAAAGTGGTTTTACGTCGGGGTCCTCGTCCTTTTCGCGTCTGCAATCACCCCAGGCCTCGCGGACGAAAATCTCCGCGCACTGAGAGATGATCCCTCCGTTCCCGCTCACTGCACCGATGTCCGCAAGGCGAGCTTTCGATCGCTTGAACAGATCGTCTACTTCGGGATCGACGGCTCACTCGCCAAAGGGTTCTCACATGAGGTCGATCTCGATCGCGGCGACGCCTCTCGACTCTGGGGCTACCTCAAGGCAGAGCATGGCAAGCCCTCGGTGAAGAAGGAGCTTCAGCCTCTCTACGAGACTTTGTTGAATGCCGCTGACCGGTTCGGCTTTACCTATAAAGCTGAAGGTGAGGTGCTCGAGGCGCTCGCGATCTTGAAGCTCCTCGAGCTGTATCCTGAATCCGACTACTACGTGACGGGCGGAATTTCGTACCTCAACAACGCCAGTCGCGGTCGCTACGAAACGCTTGGGGAGCTCGATCTCGTGGTCGCGCGGCGCTCCGATTGCGCGGTGGTCGTGGTGGGCGAAGCCAAGCTAGGGATCTCGCAGCTCGCCCATGCGCGCGAGCAAATCACCCGGTTTCGCGACTGGATCCGGCGCCAGGTCTGCACTTCGCGAGAGGCTCGCGCGGACGCGCCTCTTTGTTTTCAGTAGCTCTCTCTCGCGCGGCGCTGCTATGTCCAAAGGATGAACCATCCTCACGCTCTGATTCTCGAGAAGCTTTACAGTGATTTTGTACGCGGCGACCTGAACGCGGTGCTTGATGCCTGCGATCCGAAAGTCACTTTCCAAGTCGCCGGGAAGAGCCGCCTTGCCGGTAAATACACTCGCGAAACTTTCGCGGGTTTTGTGGGTCAGCTGACCGAGCTTTCGGGCTCCACGTTCAAGCTCGATGCCCATGACATTATGGCGAGCGACCGGCACGGAGTGGCACTGGTGACGGAGAGCCTCACCCGCGACGGTAAGCTCGTCGAGATGCGCACCGTCCACGTTTGGCGCTTCGAAGGCGGCAAACCCGTCGCCTGGTACGAGTACCCGCGCGATCTCTACCAATACGATGCGATCTGGTCTTGATTCGGCTTGGGGCGGCTGCCTCCTCGCTCAAGTCGGTTCGCTTCGGACCACGAGGCGCCTGACCGCTCTGAGCAGTTGATGGGCCTCGATCGGCTTGGAGATGTGGACTTGAAATCCGGCGTCCAGAGCTTGCCTAGCGTCTCCAGCCCCCGCGGACGCGGTCACTGCGATGGAGGGAGTGTCACCCCCTTGTTCCGACGGAAGCGCCCGCACCTTACGGATCAAGCTATAGCCATCTTCCCCCGGCATCGCGATATCGCTTAACAGCACATCGGGCCGGAACTTCTGGAAGAGTTCGAAAGCTTCCTGCGCCGATCCTGCACACTGAGTCTCGGCGCCGACTGCCTGGAAAACCTCAGAGAACGCTTCACGCGTATGAATCTCGTCGTCGACGACGAGAAGTCGCACGCCATCGAGCCGACTGAGCTTCGCCTCCTCCGGTCGGGATTGAGCCGGCCACGTAGGCAGCGGTTCGGCCGACTCGATGGGCAGCGAAACTGTGAACGTCGCCCCTTGACCGGCGCCTGCGCTCTGGGCATCGATCGTTCCTCCGTGCAGCTCGACGAGATTTCGAACGATCGCAAGCCCAAGCCCGAGTCCCCCGTGAATACGCACACTCGAATCGTCCTCCTGGCTGAACCGTTCGAAAATATGCGGCAAGAACTCCGACTCCACTCCTTTGCCTGAATCCACTACTTGGATCAGCGCCTGAGCCGCCTGGCTACCGTCGGCGATCGTCTTGTCCATCTTCACGAAGATCTTCGAACCAGGAGCGGAGAATTTGACGGCATTCGTGATGAGATTCCAGAAAATCTGCTGAAGCCGGGTTGGATCAGCCATGACCGTGCCCATACCCGGATCAAAAACCGTCACGATCTGAATAGAACGCTTCTCCGCAGTCACGCGGATGGCGTCCACGGCTGCGCGAACGATCGTCGCCGGGTTCACTTCCTGTAGCTCAAGCGCTAACTTGCCCGCGACAATTCGGGAAACATCCAAAAGATCGTTGATGAGCTGCGCCTGGATCTTGCCGGACTCCTCGATGACGGCGATTCCCTTTCGAACCTTCTCCGGAGTCAGGTTCATCGTCCGGAGCATCTGTGCCCAGGTGATGATCGCCGTCAGCGGCGTTCGGAGCTCATGCGAAAGCGTAGCGAGAAAGAGATCCTTCCCGCGATTGGCACGTTCGGCCTCTTGCCGAGCCTCTCGCCCCTGCTCTAAGCTTTGCTTCAAATCATCGATATCGACTAAGGTCAGCACGGTGCCGTCGACTCGTCCGTCGACCGTCTTGTACGGACGAATCTGAAGCCTAAACCAGTGAGCACCGCGGTCCTGAACCTCGACCTCCGTGAAACTCATTTTCTCGAGGACTTCCGTGACGAGTTTCTCAAGATCCAGTTCGACTCCGGGCGAGGTGAAATTGAGTCGCAAATCGCTGAAAGGGCGACCCACATCGGTGGCCAATAAATTCAGCACCTTGCCCGCAAGTGGCGTGAAGCGTCGGATGCGAAGCTCGTTGTCCAGCATCAGAATCGGGATCTCCACGCTCCCCAGAAGATTGATGAGGTCGTTCCCAAGCTGGACCTGCTCGGCGCTCCGATTCTGGAGCTCATCGTTTACCGTCGTGAGCTCTTCGTTGCTGCTTTGCAGCTCTTCCTTCGCCGTCTCGAGCTCCTCATTCGTGCTTTGAAGCTCCTCGTTGGTCGACTGCATCTCCTCATTGATGACGCCGAGATCCTCCTGCGTCGCTTCATACCGCTCGATCAAGGTGCGTTGGTACTCTTGATTCGAGATCATTTCCTGCTGAAGTTCCTGAACATACGGGTCAGACCGCTTCCGCATAGGAGTGGCCGCCGCACGCTTTACTTTCGCGCGGGCACCCTTCCGTTTCGCTAGAAGCGACTCAACGACGCCATCGAAGAGGATGAAGAAGTAGCGGCCCCGCTCCGCCGCCATCGCCTTGAAAGGGATCACGCGGAGGTTGAATTTGAGCTCGCGATCGCCCTCTTCGAGCCGCAGTCCTTCCTTCTTGGCCGGCGCATTCTCGCGTTTGGCCACCTGCAAGAGCATTCGAAGTTCCGGCACCAGGTCCGCGCGCGCCATCTTGAAGAGATGTGAGCTGGGCACTCCCGCGGTCGGAGAGATAAACGGTCCCGTGCGCCCGCGGAATTGGAGAATCTCCAGGTCCTCATTGACCAGAACTCCTGGGAATTCCGCCTGGAGCGCGAGGTCAGAGATCTTCTGCAGATCCAAACCCGGCTTGATGAGGGCGACGGCCCGGCGTGAGAACACCTGTTTACCCGGGACGTACGTGCTCGCGGGGAATCGGAGGTTCATCGCCACGGGCGCGCTCTTCCTGGCGTAGAACTTATTGCCTTTATCGACGACCGAGAAGAGTCGCGAAAATGCGCCGATCGTCTCGGACCGACCTAACCAGAGATAGCCACTTGACCCGAGCGCGTAGTGGAAGACCGGCATCATTTGTGCCTGCAATTCCGGCCCGAAGTAAATCAGGAGATTACGGCAAGAGATGAGATCGATCTTGGCGAAGGGTGGATCCGCCGAGACGTCGTGCCGGGAGAACAAGCAAAGATCGCGGATGGATTTATTGACCTTGAAGCAGCGATTCTCCTGCTTCGTGAAGAAGCGCTCCAACCGCTCTTCCGAGACATCATGCGCGATGCTCGGAGGATACTCCGCCGTTCTCGCCCGCTGGATCGCCCTTTCACTGATATCCGAGGCGAAGATCTGAATCTGCGGAAGAGCCTTGTCATTGAAGTACTCAATGAGCTGAATCGCGATCGAGTAGACCTCTTCGCCGGTGGAGCAACCGGGAATCCAAATTCGGATCGGGGCACTGGTGGGACGACCCTCAAGGATCTTTGGGAAGACGTTGGCGGAGAGCGATTTAAAGGCCTCTGGATCCCGGAAGAACGACGTCACGTGGATCAGAATATCCGCGAAGAGTGCTTTGGCCTCGGCCTCGTCATGGGAGAGGAGCTTCAGGTATTGATCCAGGTCATCGACTTTCAGCAGGATCATTCGTCGCTCAAGTCGGCGCTGAAGAGTATTGATCTTGTAGTGGGTGAAATCAACGTGGCACGTTTCGCGCAGTCGCTTGAAAATTACCGCCAGCTTTTCCTGTGAAATCTTATCTGGAGCAACCCCCGCAGAAAAGCTGTGCGATGCGATCCTCTTGAGCTCAATCGCGATCCCGGCCGGCGCGAGAATCGCATCGACCACGCCCGAGGCGATGGCGCTCTTAGGCATCTCGTCAAACTTCGCCGACGCAGGATCTTGCGCGAAGACCATTCCTCCTTCGGACTTAATCGCCATGAGTCCGGCGGTGCCGTCGGTTCCCGTGCCGGACAAGACTACCCCGATGGATCGTTCCTCAAAATTCTCGGCCAAGGATCGGAAGAAGAAGTCGATGGCCGTCGGCAGCCCCCGAAGAGGTTTGCGAGCCACGAGCGTCAAGACGCCGGACTCGGAGACCGTCATCTGGAAGCCCGGCGGGTTCACGTAGACGTGATTGGCCTCCAAGCGTGTATCGCCCTTGACCTCGGTGACCGGCAGCTTGGTAACTCGAGCAAGGATCTCCGCCGAGAGGCTCTCGTGATTGGGATCCAAGTGTTGAATCAGGACGAACGCCATGCCGGAATCCGGTGGTAGCGCGGCGAGCAGCTGCTTGTAGGCCTCCAGCCCGCCAGCGGAGGCGCCTACCCCCACCACCATGAATCGATCCGCCTCAACGGACGGGTGAGCCTGCTTGAGAG
>JBEIOW010000232.1:0-4394 GCA_040377385.1 Bacteriovoracaceae bacterium
ATTCCCGCAGGTTTCGCGAAGCCACGCCCACCGGATCGAAGTTTTGGATGATCTTCAGGACTTCTTCGGCGTCCTCGAGCTGCATGCGAGCTTCGTTCGCTAAATCTTCGAGCGGAGCGTTCAGGTAGCCGTCATCAGTGAGGTTGCCGATGATCAGTTCACCGAGCACGCGCTCTTCGTCCGTGAGGCCGGCCATGGAAACCTGCCAGACCAGATGCTCTTCGAGCGAGGTGGTCTTCGTGAGGACGTTCTCGAAGCTTGGCAGCTCCTCGTTGATCTCCCGCATCGATGGGCCCGTGGTGGGGCCTGAGTTGAATTCCTCGATGTAGGAGTCCCAGTTGAAGTCGTCTTTGCCCTGAACGAGCTGCTCTTCGGCGGGTTGCTCGCGGACCGCTCCGGCTTCATCGCGGGCTTGTTCGGCCTCCGGGTCCTGTGACATCTCGCCGGCCGTTTCCACATCGGGGGCGGCGTTTTCTCCATCCGGCGTCTCGCTCAACTCTTCGAGGATGGGGTTTTCCATCAGCTCTTGGTTGACGACATCCACGAGCTCCATGCGGCTCAGCTGCAGCAGCTTGATCGCCTGCTGGAGCTGAGGGGTCATGACGAGCTGCTGGCTCAGTCGGAGGCTCTGTTTGATTTCGAATGCCATGTTTCTTCTTTTAGAACTTTCTCAGAATTGGAAGTTTTCACCTAAGTAAGTCTCGCGGGCGGTCTTATCCGCAGCGATCACTTCCGGGGTGCCCTTCACTAAAATTCTACCATCGCTGAGCAAATAACCAAGGTCGCAAATGGCTAACGTTTCTCTGACGTTATGGTCAGTGATCAGGACGCCGATCTGGCGTTTTTTGAGAACTTGGATCATGCGTTGAATGTCGGCCACCGCGATCGGATCGATCCCGGCGAAGGGTTCGTCCAGCAGCACAAAGGTCGGGTTGAGCGCGAGCGCGCGTGCAACCTCCACGCGCCGCCGCTCCCCGCCAGAGAGGGTGAAGGCTTTTTGCCCCGCGATGTGGTTGATGCTGAATTCGTCTAAGAGCCGATGGAGACGGTCACGCCGCTCCTGGTGGGTAATCGGCAACGTTTCGAGCACGGCGAGGATGTTTTCTTCGACCGTGAGTTTTCGGAACACCGAGGCCTCTTGCGGCAAGTAGGCAATCCCGCGCAAGGCCCGAAGGTGCATCGGCCAAGAGGCCATATCGATATCGTCGAGGAGGATCTGGCCTTCATCCGGTTTCACGAGGCCAATGACCATATAAAATGAGGTCGTTTTGCCCGCGCCGTTGGGCCCGAGCAGTCCGACGACCTGGCCGGCTTTCACTTCAAAGTCGACGCCCTTCACGACCTGGCGACCTTTGTAAGCTTTGTGTAGCCGCACGGCGCGCAAGATACGTTGCGACCCTGGGGTGGTCGGAGCGTCAGCGGTATTGGAGGGGGAAGTTTTGGGGAGGCTCATGGCTCGGTTTTCTGGCTTTCCTCGGTTTTTTCCTGACCTTCACTATACGCGTTGCTGTGGTCGACCTCTACAACATCCGTATCGCGATGGAGGATGATCACATCGCCGGTGACCGTGTCCTTCTCCTGATAAACCTGGGGTAGTTCACGCAGCGTGATCGTGTTTTTCGCCGAATCAAACTCCGCGCGGTTAGCCGTAGCGTATTTCATTCCACTATCTTTGCCGACGTCGCGGATCAGAACGTCTTCGATCGCCACGAGAGAATCGATCGCGCTGGGTTTGTGGCTTTGCTTCGATTTGCCGTAATGAAGGACCGCCGTGCGAGATTGGCAGAACGTTCCGGGCTGATAGATCTTCGTGAACCGCTCCTGAACGGGGCGCTCCGGCAACATCTCGAAATCGGAACGCTGAATCGTTCGATCAATTCGCGCTCGATCCGATTCGATCGTTGTCGCGTCGCCTTGCTCGTCGATCGACACCACTCGAGCCTTGGAGGGGAGATGAATGAGATTCTTGTTCATTTCGTAGAGCAAGCCACCGCTCGTGAAGTTCATGCGGTCACGCGCTTTAGCCTCGCTCGTGGCGCTGTCCCCAGAGACGGGGAAGCGTTCGGGAACCTCGATGCGTCGCTGATCGGGCAGATAACGCATGTATTCGCTGCGGGTTTCAAAGCCGTCCGGAAAACGCGAGATCACGTTGCCGAACATTTCCAGTTCGCGTTTGTCCGGAAAGTACTGACCTTCGTTTCCGGTGATGATCGTTGTTTTGCCTTCTTCGTCGTAAAGATGGGCAGTCACCACGCGATTATGGATCAGCCCTTCCTTTTGGTAGAAGAACGCCCGGTTCGAGACGATCTTCCACTGTTTTTTCCCCTCGTGCGTCGAGACGAAATCAAAACCGTCGACCGAGTAATCCGGGACTTTGCCTTTGGGGACGAGGGTGGCGAGCGTGGTCTCCCCGTCCATATCCTCCAAAAGCGTTTCAGGCGTCAGGTCGCTCGAGGTCACGTCGAGCAAGGATGGCGAGAGCGCCACGACCTGGAGGAGAATCAGCGCCGCGATCGCCGCGAGCGCCCGCTTCCGCCAGCGTGTCCATTTCCGCAGGGAAGGCATCGGATTAGGCAGTCGGAAGGGGGAAGCCATCCTCCCTAGCATGCCATGGTCTTTTCCAGTAAGGTGCGTCCATTCCATGGGCGATATCCAGTTTGGGGATCCGAAGTTTGAAGACCGGAAGAAGGACCACTTGCGTCTCTCTCTGGACCCGTCTGTTCAGGCCACCGGTTTAAGCGGCTTGGAATCGATTGAATTGATTCACGAAGCGCTGCCGGAGCTCGACTTCGCTGACGTCAAGTTGGAGACGCCTTGCCTAGGGCGCCCACTGGCGACTCCTTTTTATGTCGCGGGAATGACGGCGGGGCATGCTGACGCCTTTGAGCTCAATGAGCGGCTCGCTCGGGCTTGCGACCGCCGGGGTTGGGCCATGGGGGTAGGGTCCCAGCGCCGCGAACTCGATGGTGAGTCACCTCTGGACCAGTGGGCTAGGCTTCGCAAAGCGGCACCCAGCCTCGTTTTGTTCGGAAATATCGGCCTTTCGCAGCTGATCCGCACGCCGCTCGACGGAGTCCGAAAGCTCATCGACGCGATTTCAGCCGACGCATTGGCGGTTCACCTGAATGCGCACCAGGAGGCCATTCAGCCCGAGGGCACGCCCCAGTTTCGGGGCGGTTGGCAGGCGCTGGAGCGGATCTGCCGTGGCCTTCCGATTCCGGTGATCGCCAAAGAGACGGGTTGCGGAATCTCTTCCTCCACTGCGCAGCGTTTGGTGGACGCGGGTGTTCGCGTCATCGACGTGAGTGGGCGAGGAGGGACGCATTGGGGCCGAATCGAGGGTGCTCGGGCGGGCGAAGAGTCCCGCCGGTCTCATCAGTATCTGGCTTCGCAGACCTTTCAGGAGTGGGGAATTGGCACTGCTGAATCGGTAATTGCCTGTAAAAACAAGGTCTTTGAACCGGTTGAGCTTTGGGCTTCGGGTGGCGTGCGCTCTGGTTTAGATTCCGCCAAACTAATTGCGCTCGGGGCAGACCGAGTCGGCTACGCTCAGCCCGCCTTGACGGCTGCTTTGCTTGGCGACGAGGCGCTGGATCATTGGATGGCTCAACAAGAATTTGAGCTGAAGGTGGCGCTGTTCGGTACGGGAACGGCGACCCTGAACGAGTTAAAAAAGAAGGACGGCGTATGGATTCGAAAAAACAGGCTCTGATGGAAGGCTTCCATCGTTTGACCCGCGCGGAACGCCTTGCGCGCGTGACTGAGTTCTGTGACCTGAGCGCGGATGACATCGCTGTTCTGAGCGGAGAGCGCGCGCTTCCGGCCGAAATTGCGGAACACCTGATCGAAAACGTGGTCGGTTATTTTCCGCTTCCGCTCGGTGTGGCGACCTATTTCAATATCGACGGCCGAGATGTCCTGATCCCGATGGCAGTTGAGGAGACGTCCATCATCGCGGCGGCCTCTTCCACGGCGAAGTGGGTGCGCTCTGAAGGGACCATTCGGACGTACTCCAAGGGCAAACTCATCATCGGTCAAATTCAGCTGCCGAGCGTGCGTAACGTTTCTCACGCCCGACACGCGCTCCACGAAAAACGCGATTTGCTCATCGAATTCGGCAACGCGTGCCTCCCTGGGCTGGTCGCGCGCGGCGGCGGCATTCGCGATATCGCCATTCGTGAACTCGAGCGCCCCGATGGCGGCGGGACGATGGTGGTCCTTCACCTGCTTTGCGACCCTTGCGACGCAATGGGCGCCAACCTGATCAATCAAGTTTGCGAGGCCCTCAAGCCCAAGGTTGAGGAGATCACTCTCGAGCGCGTCGGTCTTTGTATTCTCTCGAACCTGGTAGATACGAAGCTCGTCGGCGCAGAAGTCATCATTCGCAACATCGA
>JBEIOW010000366.1:0-3094 GCA_040377385.1 Bacteriovoracaceae bacterium
GGCCACCCCGCCGAAGAGCGTGAATTCCACTTTCTTGGCCTTGGCGTAGGTCCGGTTCTGGACGACGCTGACCTCGGTCTCTTCGCCACGGGCCCAGTACTTTTCCTTGATCTGGTCGACGTTCACTCGTTCGGCAGCGCCGGCTTCCTCATCCGCGCTCGCGGGTTCGGCAGCAGCGGGAGCACCTTTCTTGGGAGCTTCGGCGGCAAACGAGGGCATCGCAAACACGAGGCTCGCAGACATCATCAGGAAGAGCGGGGATCGAATGTTGCTCATAAATTACCTTCCCAGGGTCTTGAAGAGGAACGGATAGCTGACCTTCACGTCGACTCCGCCTCGGGGTTGAGGGAACTTCCAGGTCATCAGTCGGCGAATGATGCAATCATCCAGGCGTGGGTCCGGGAGAGTGGACTGTTGAACGTCCGCCGTGCGGACGGCGCCGCCGGAGCCGATGACGAACGCCACCATGAGCTTGCCTTCGATGTCCGGCGTACGAATCATCGCCGACTCGTAGCAGTAGCGAACCTCACTCAGGTGCCGGTGGATGACTTCGCCGACTTCGTCTTTGGTCAAACCTTCGTCGACGGCCGCGCCAGGGGTATCCATCGAGACAAACGATTTACCCTGTCCGGTTACGCCTGCTCGTTGACCTTTGCCGTAGCCGACGCCCGTGCCACCACCCGCGCCGCCGCCTTCGCCACCGATGGCGGCGACCTTCACGTTTTTGCCAGCGGTGAGGCCAGTCTGTTCGGCCGTTGCGGCCACGGCCTGCGACTTAGAGTTGAACATGCGCTTGGCATTGGCCGTATTCGCCGCGCCCGTTACGAAGTCGGATTGAGCGAGGAGATTAGTCATGCCGCCCTTGAGAAGCCCACTGACGGCGTTCTGCAGCTGCTGCGCGCGGAAGGCCTGCACCACTTCCGCTTTCTGCACGGATTTAGGAACAGGCGCCTGGCTGGTCGCGGGCGCTTCGGAGCCCGCAGGGGCGGAAGGCGCGCTCTGCGCGGGCTTGGGCGGAATCACGATCTTGGCGAACTGCTCTGGAATCAGCTCTTCTTTAGGTGCCGGCTTTGGCATCACCCAGCTGAGTGCGATGAGAAGGAGAGCAAGCGCGCCGGAGACGGACAGCGCGCGGCTGAACCATTTCCACTCGGACTGAAGGAGAGTATCCCGTTTTGCGTCCGGGATGGCGGATGTGGTGCGAAGATCGAATTTCCAGGTGAGGTCGCCCCAACGAACTTCCGAGCCGACGAGTTCCTGCGCACTATAGGCGTCCTTGCCCTGGACGGGGAGAACAACGCCGGCGCTCAGCGAGCGAAATTTAAAGCTGCTTCCTTCGCGGACGAGCTCGAAGGCGCGCTCGCCGTGACGGCGTCCGACAAAACTCGCATCGACGGGTTGGGACTGGAGGATCCAGTTTCCGATGCAGGAGTAGGCGCGGAGTTCGCCCTGTTCGTTCGAGACTTCATCAAAAGCGGGCCCGACGGAACGGACCGGCTGAAGGGTAAGTGAGAAGCCCGCCTTCAATTCCACGGTTTGCGCGGAAGTCTCGGAAAGGGATTGAGGAGCGGAGGCGGTTGCGCCTTTTGCTCCGCCGAGGTCGCGCACGCGAACGCCGCTCGCCGTCCGTTCTAGCACCCAGCGGAACGGACGCCCGACGGGCATGGGCTGCGCGGAATTCCAGATCTGGCTCTGGCGAGATTCGCCCGTTTCCAGCGTCACGACGAAACGCGGAGGTGCGGGAGCGCGCACGGTTCTCATTCGGCGTACCTGGTTTCGGTAAGCGTCTCTTGAGTCTCGGCTCGGAAGCCGACGCGTTTCCGGTAAAGGTGGGGTTTCTTCTTCCGCTTGGAGCCGTCGCCGACTTGGCTCAGGGAATCGAGGGGACGTTTATTCATGCCTTCGACGACTTCGTCTTCGAAGTCGATGACCTTGGAGCGTTTGGTCTTCTCCGCAGCGAGGGCGTGATTACCGCTCAAGCTCAAGGTGAGGCCTTCGGTCAGGAGGAATGCAGTGATGAAGAGAAGGGCGAAGCCCCGAGCCCGAGATCCCATATCATTAAGTTTATTTAACAATACGAAGAAAAACAAACTATTTTGGTCTACTATAAAATCGTCAATGATTTCATAGATCCAGGGGCGAGATTCGTTGCCTTATGGCTCATATGTACGTTTTAGTGTACGCTTTAAAGATGAAGGCGTTGCCGAAGTCCAAAAAGCCCACTGAACTCCGAGAAACCCTTTTTGAAACTCTCGAGATGACGGTCAGTGAAGATCAACCCTTCCTGATCGAGCACAAGGCGGGAACGTCGATCCTGCTCTCAGCGGAGAGCCACCGCCAGCTCCTCGAGCGCATTGAGGCTCTCCGGGCGGCCAATCAGGGACTGCAGGACTTCATTGATGGGCGGGTGCATGCCCATGTCGAGGTGAAGGCATCGCTTTCTGATTGGAAAAGGGAATGGCTAAAAAAATCAGCCAAGTAGTCTGGGCCGATCAGGCACTGCAGGATCTCTCCCGAATTTTCCAACACATCGCCACGCACTTTGGATTTGAATCGGCGGATCGGATCACACATGAGCTCGTGGAACAGATTGGCTCGCTCGCGACCTTGCCTCGCTTAGGACAACCTTCGGAACTCATCGCTGGTTGTCGCGAAATCGTAGTTGAAGGCAACCAAGTCTACTATCAGATCATCGACGAGCAGATACTGATTCGCACCATCCGGCCGCGCGGCACGAAGCTCGATTAAACTCCCGCCCACTCCGCCGCATTCGAGATTAGTTGAATGATGGGGTTCCGAGAGCCAAGGCCAGGCTTTGCCGCCGGAGCGTTGGATGCCGGCGTACGGCCATCGGCAGGGGGAGCATCCTTCGGTCCCCTTACGGCCACGTCCGTTTCGGGATCCATGCGGAAGAACTCGACGAGCAGTTCCTTCGTCCTCTCGCGAGAGAGCGAGCAGAAGTAATGATTCATCAGATAGAGCGTCGCGACCTTCTTCGAGTCAGCTCCGAGCTCCTTGCGAGCGTCGTCGAGTTCGGAGAGCGCTTCGCCACGCGCGCCGGCAGCGGCGAGCGAGACAGAGCGTACGGCGCTCA
>JBEIOW010000078.1:0-7612 GCA_040377385.1 Bacteriovoracaceae bacterium
CGCTGCCGGTCTGAAGGTTCACTTCTGGGTGATCAACAGCGCGCAGCACGCGAAGCTTTTCCAGTGGCTCGGAGCGGACGGGATCATTACTGATCATATCGACGTGGCCAGCGATTGGCTCTGATTCAGGCGGTTGGGCGCTTCGCCTAAGTCTTTTCGACGTGAAACGGCGGTTCGCCGCTCGAAAGGGAAGACTTGGCCTGCGCGAGTTCCGTGCTCGTTTTACGCAGATTCAGACTGAGCTCTTGATTGAGCGCCCAGAGAAACTTCACCGCGATCTGAGCGTCTTTGCGAAGCAAAGCGATTAGCTCCTTTCGAGCGATGATCATTGCCCGGGTCGGTTCGAGCGCGCGCACGGTTGCGGACCTGGGTGCGCGGTCGAAGATCCCCATGTCCCCGAAAGCATCGCCGCGACCTCGAGTCGCGATTCGCTGCGCGCCTTTGAGGACCTCGGCCTGTCCGTCGACCAAGACGTAGAGCTCTTCGCTGGGGTCGCCCTCACGAATCAGATCCGCGCCCTTGGCAAAGGCCTCGATGCGAACGAGGTTCAGCACCTGCATGAGTTCGGTGTAGGAAAGATAGCGGAATAGCGGCACCTTACCGAGTAGCTCCGATTTTCTCATCGCATCGAAAGCGTCAGGTGATTTCGTCGGCTCTTCCATCCGAACGACAACCGCCGTGATGTTGTCCTTGCCGCCGCTCGAGTTGGCGAAAGCAATGAGCTCGCTGGGCAGACGAGACAGCTCATGTTTGCTCGACAGCTCCGCAAGCTCATCCTTCTTGAAGTAGCCATGCAGTCCGTCCGAGCACAGCACGAAGACATCGTTCTGAACGAGTTCGACGAGCAGCGTATCTGACTGCACGAACTGCTGCGAACCAACGGCGCGAGTGAGTACGTTTGCAAAACCACTCGACTTGGCTTCTTCCGGTGTCCAAAGACCTTGCTTGATCATCTCGTCGGCAACCTTGTGGTCACTGGTGAGCTGATGAGTTTTTCCATCGCGAAGGAGATAGATCCGACTGTCACCCGCGTGACCGAGGATCGCGTGGTCCCCCGCGAGGATCAGGACGTCGACGGTTGTCGCCATTCCGCGGCGAGCTTCGTTGCGCTGGGATTCTTCGTAAATCTTTAGGTTGGCCGCCTGTACGGCGTTTTGGACCAGTTGCGCTACCGCGTCGCGGTTTACCCGGCTTGGGTCCTGATTATAGCGATCGATCGTTGCGCGATTCTTTCGGATGACTTCGGCGATGCCCTTTGCGCAGGTCTGGGAAGCGACATCGCCCGCGAGGTTGCCACCCACTCTATCGCAGACGATGAAGAGCGAGAGCTCCTCATCCATCAGGTAAAAATCGTCATTCGTTTTACGGACGGAGCCGGTATCCGTCATTCCGTAACAATTAGCCTTCATTTGCTAGGAAAGTATGACCGGATTGACCGTCTTCGTCAAAAGTGTTCGGATGAATGATCGATGTTGAAGCCGCGGTTTATGCCGACCTTTCTCGTCTCATGCGTCCTTTCCTTGAGTGGGATGGTTTTCCCCATTGCTGCGATTCAAGCGGCTGAGGGGCCGGTTCGCCGGCCTCATGTCGAAGCCGAACTCGTCTCGGAGAATTTGAGTCTTCAGCCAGGTCAGACCGCATGGCTTGGACTGAGATTGAAACTCGAACGGGGTTGGCACGTCTACTGGGAGAATCCTGGTGATTCTGGTCTCAAGCCGGAACTGGCTTTGAGCTCCCCCACGACTGAGGCTGCGGCGCTTCAGTTCCCGATCCCCGAGCGCATCCCGGTTCCGCCGCTCATGAATTATGGCTACGAAGGTGAGGTTCTCTTCCCGTTTCCGGTGAAGATTTCGTCCTCCGCTTCGGGATCCAGCATGCGCTTTGAAGGAAAAGCGAGCTGGCTGGTCTGCCAAGATACGTGCATTCCCGGAAAAGCGGACCTGACCTTGGTCGTGGATCTGAAGTCGAGTGCTCCTGCTCCTCATCCAGACTGGTCAACGCTCTTTGGAAAAACCCGTCAGCAATTGCCACGTCCGCCGGACGGTCTTCGTTTTTCTGCTTGGGCGGATGCGGAACGAGTCCGAATCCGCATCCAAGGGGAGAGCGATGCGCCACTGCCGGATTCGAATCTTGAGTTTTTTCCGCTGACGGAAGGTGCGGTCGAACATCCGGCCGAGATATTGACTCAAGTCACCAACACTGAGGCGTCATTTGAATTCAAGCGGCCGCAGAACGCGCCTTCACTCGGAAACCTGGATGGCATCGTTGTCTTCCGCAAGCTTGGCCTATCCTACCGGTTTCGCGCGCCCGCGGCGAAATGGTCTGCTGACCTGACCCCGATCACTCCGTCTTCCCGACCGGCGGAAACGGAGCCACGTTCACTCGCTTGGATGCTCGTGTTTGCACTCCTCGGTGGGTTGATCTTGAACATCATGCCATGCGTGTTCCCGGTGATCTCGATCAAGATCCTCAGCCTGATGGATTCCGCCGACCGAGATCCGGCGCTGATTCGCAAACATGGCTTCGTCTTCTCCGCTGGCGTGACCCTGTCATTCGTCGTGCTCGGTGGAGTGCTCTTTCTTTTGAGGGCGACGGGTCTCGGTTTGGGGTGGGGTTTTCAGCTGCAATCGCCGCTTTTCGTCGTCCTTCTCGCGGTCCTTTTCTTCCTCATGGGTCTGAACCTGCTCGGAGTTTTTGAGATTGGAACGCGCTTGATGGGCATGGGCGGGGAGAGTCAGGCATCTCGGAAGACGCTCTCCGGATCGTTCTACTCCGGTGTGCTCGCGACGATCGTGGCCACGCCGTGTTCAGCGCCATTTATGGGCGCGGCGCTGGGATTTGCGCTTCTTCAGCCGTTGCTCAGCGGTCTGATGATTTTCTTATTTCTTGGCCTCGGTATGGCGCTGCCCTACATCGCTTTGACTTTGCGCCCCGACCTGCTTCGCCTGCTTCCGCGGCCTGGGCGCTGGATGGAAACGTTCAAGCAGTTCCTCGCGTTTCCGATGTTTGCGACGGTGCTTTGGTTGGTCTGGGTCCTTGGAGTGCAGCGTGGAGTCGATGTCGTCGTCGCTTTGCTCGGCGGGTTTATCCTGATCTCGCTCGGGTTCTGGATTCATCAACGAAGCCGGCAGTCGGCTCTGCTACCGATCGTATCGCTGGCACTCGTGTTGATCGGCGTCGCGTTGCCCTTGCGCGAGACCGGGCTTCACTTCTCGGGTGGTGAGGTTCCGTCGGCAGGTGCCGGGACGGCTTTTGGGGACCTCACCGTGCATGCGTTCAGTCCGACTAAAGTCGATGAGCTGCGTAGGCAAGGCAAACCGGTTTTCCTCTATTTCACGGCTGCCTGGTGCGTCTCCTGCAAAGTGAATGAGCGGGTTGCTTTCAGTGATTCCACGGTCATTGAGCGCATGCGTACCCTCGGTCTCCAAATCGTGAAGGCGGATTGGACCAATTACGATGCGGATATCACTCGCGCGCTGGAAAGTTTCGAGCGGAGCGGAGTTCCGCTCTACGTTCTCTTCTCGGCCAATTCAGCCGAGCACGGTAGAGTTTTGCCGGAAATTTTGACCCCAGGGATCGTGCTGAAACACCTCGAGTCCCCTTCGAAATGAAGTAGCCTCTCAACCTTCCTAATCCTTTGGAGACGAATCATGAAAAAGATATTCATTGCGTTGATGATCGGCACGTTCGCCGTAGCCCCCGCTTTCGCAGCCGCCGTCGTGGGCAAGCCCGCCCCGGCATTCAGTGAAAAGGACATGGCCGGCAAAACGATCGATCTGTCGCAATACAAGGGCAAGACGGTAGTGCTCGAGTGGCTGAATCATGGTTGCCCCTTCGTCGTGAAGCACTACAACTCCAAGAACATGCAGGCGCTTCAAAAGAAGTATACGGATCAAAAGACGTACGCGGACAAAGCAGTCGTCTGGCTCTCGGTGATCTCCTCCAAGAAGGGAGCGCAAGGGTATGGCACTCCCGAAGAGACGATGAAGCAGGCCAAGGAGAAAGGTAGCTTCGCGACCACCATCTTGATCGATGAAGACGGCTCGATGGGAAAAGCCTACGGAGCCAAGACGACCCCTCACATGTTCGTGATTGATGCTTCGGGCGTTCTGACCTACGCCGGGGCCATTGACGATAAAGCCACGACGGAACTGGGTGACGTTCCTACCGCTAAAAATTTCGTCGCCGCCGCGCTGGACGAAATGTTGGCCGGTAAGCCCGTGAGCATCGCCTCGTCCAAAGCGTACGGCTGCGGCGTTAAATACTGATTCTCGTATGAGTTCGGTGACCGGAACCCTTCCTTGGATTGAGACGCTCGCGACCGGAGACGAAGTCGTGAATGGAGACGTGGTCGACTCCAACAGCGCTCACGTCTCACGTCAGCTTCTTCGGGAAGGGTTCCCCGTCACGCGGCATAACGCGCTTCCGGATGATTTCAATCTACTTGCTGAAGCGATTCGCGAGATCTCCTCGCGAGCGGATCTCTGTATCTGTACCGGCGGCTTGGGACCAACCGAAGACGACCTCACGGCCGATGTGGTCGCTCGGGTCCTAGGATCAACGGTCGATTTCAGTGAAGAAGCGCTCGAAAGAATGAAGCGGCGCTTTGAAAAGCTGGGATACCGGTTCACGGAGAACAATCGACGCAGCACACGTTATCCTCGTGGCGCCGAAGTTTTCCAGAATGAGGTCGGCACCGCCCCCGCCTTCGCCGCGCGTATCGGGCGCTGTCATTTCTTCTTCCTTCCGGGGGTACCGAAGGAGTTTCAATTTTTCGTAGAGGGCCAAGTGCTTCCTTGGGCTCGCGCTCGCTGGACAGATACCGCAACCGTAGTGACTCAGCTCAAGCTTCTCGGCTGGGGGGAATCCCATCTGGCTGAGCGGTTTCAGGATTACCCAACACTCTATCCTTCGGTGAAACTTGGTTACCGCGCACATGCGCCGGAAGTGTGGTTGAAGTTGACGGCTTCGGGGCGCACGCGCGAAGCGGCGCGCGCAGCTCTTGCGGAGCCGGTTCGGGAAGCGATGGCGCGCGTCGGCGATTCGGTTTTCGGGCAAGATGACGAAGATCTCCCTTCGATCGTGCATCGACTCCTCAGTGGAGAGGGGATTCGCGAGACGTTACGGTTTGGTACAGCCGAGTCTTGTACGGGTGGGCTGGTCGCGGAGTTGCTCACGCGCCACGCAGGGTCTTCGTCCTATTTCCAGGGCAGCATCGTCGCCTACTCTAATGCGATCAAGCAGTCGCTGCTTGGGGTGCCTGATTCCTTGCTTCGCGAGCATGGCGCGGTCAGCCCAGAGTGCGTAGCGGCGATGGCGAGCGGCGCGCTCGAGCGACTCGGTCTAGATCTCGCGGTTTCCATATCCGGGATCGCCGGACCTGCCGGCGGAACCGCCGAAAAGCCCGTAGGCCTTGTCTATCTCGGGTTGGCTTGGCGTGAAGGCTCGGTGACTTCTACGCTGACGATCGAGCGAAGGTTTCGTGGAGAGCGAGTGCGGGTACAAAAAGCAGCGGCTTTGACGGCGTTAGATCTCGTGCGAAGGCACCTGCTAGGCATCGCGCAGATCCCGGCTGCGTCGGGCTAACTAGCCCGTCTTTTTCTTCTTCTGGTTCTTATTGGATGAAGACTCGATGAAATCGACGTTCTTCTTGCCGGACCAGATACCGAAATCTTCGGGTTTTCCCACGATCTTGATCCGTCCGAATTCTTTCTGCTTTTCGGCCTTTGCCATCGGGTTGGAGGACTGCAGAGGGAGATGGTTGCAGGGTTGGCAAGGATCGAAGTCGCGCGCCAGCTCGATCGCCGAGATCTTTTCCTTATCGTATTTCATGGTGTGCATGGCGAACATCTCGAAGATCTGACCGTCGAGTTTCTTTCCGCAGGTCTTCCGCATGAGCGCGAGTGCGTCTTCGGTGTTCAGCGGCTGATGGTACGAACGCTTCGTGGTGATTGCGTCGAAGAAATCCGCGACCGCACAGATGCGGGCGAGCGGGTGGATGAGGTCGCCGTTGACTCGGCTCGGGTAGCCGGTTCCGTCGTAGTTCTCATGGTGCTCGAGAATGACTCGCGCCAAGATTTTTGGGTCGATGTCGGTGGGAAGATTCAGTGCTGGATTGAGGATGAACTCGGCACCGAAGCTCGGGTGACGCTGGATCTCCGCGAATTCTTCGTCCGAAAGCTTACCGGGTTTATTGATGATCTCGGTGGAGATCCTCAGCTTGCCGATATCGTGGAGTAGACCGCACATCCCGGCGAGCACGATTTCGTGCTTCTCCGCCATCGGGTTGAGGATTCGGCAGATCAGGATGCAGTACATGGAGACGTTGATTGAGTGATCGAAGGTGTAGAAGTCATGGAAGCTCAGGCTACCGATGAGTTCCTGGAGCTGATCAATGCTGTTGTTCTGAAGCGTATCGACGAGATTTTCTACGACGTCACGACAGCCCTGGATGGTTTGGCTCAGCGTCTCGGTGTTGAATTCCTTCTCTTGGTCAAAGAGCTCAGACAGGTAGTGAATCGCGGAATCCTTGAGGACTTCGACTTTTTCGATTTCGCCTTTGCCCGATGAGTTGCACAGGCTCTTGAGATAGCTCGAGCGCTCGGTCTCTTCGACGTATACCTGCCGGTACTTCGCGCGGAAGAGCGCAAGATCGTTGTCGGTGAAGGTTTCGCCCATGGGGAAAACCTTCACGAACTTCTCGCGGTCCTCGAGACTCGAGGAATTGATAGAGAGGCTGAACGCCAGCTTTTCGCCGGTGGAAAGCGTTTTGAAGGGGATCGAGAAGAAGGAGCGGGGCGAGATGGACATCGTTTCTCCTGGCCACTTCTTTTCGGTCAAAATCCCTTCCGTATTGAGAGGGATATTTCGGCTCGGGAGGGTCTTTAACTCATCGAAATCAAAGGATTAATGAATCTGCCCGACCATGCACCGAGTCGGTGCATGGTCGGGCAGGCGAATGGCATGACTAGCCAAGAGTGTCTAAAACGGGGCCTATTGGCAGCGGCGCCACTGGAACAGGTAGACGATCTCGGCGCTCACGTCGGCCGAGTCGAGCGAGGACATCGCTTGATCGTTCCAGGAGTTCGTCGTCAGCATCATGTTGGAATTGACCCGTAGGTTGACGTCCTGTCCGCATGCCGACCAGATGATCGCCGACGCTGCGAGCGTATTGGAGATCACGAAGTCATCGGTAACCGGCCCGACAAAGGTCCGGCTGGCTCGCGGTCCGCGAGAACCCGCAAAGAAGTATTCCACGTTGAACTGCGAACGTCCTCCGCGCGGAATTGCGTTGAACCCACGATAGTCGACCTGGAAGATCGAAAAGCTGTAGCCCTGCGGAACGTGCACCGGAATGGCGATGTTGCAGGATTTGCGATCGAGGCGACGGCCCGTCACTCCGCCTGCTTCCAAGGTGTAAGCATCGAAAAGGATACTCAACGACTTGGCATCGGGACTCAATGTCGCGCTGGCGGATCCTTGCGGGCAGCCCGTTCCACCAAAAATCGGTTCACCCAAATAGATATCGTCGGCGCTCGCCATGATCGGAATCAAGGACAAGGCCGCGAACCAAAAGTAGGACTTCTTCATTTTCTCTCTCCTGAGTTGAATA
>JBEIOW010000387.1:0-2958 GCA_040377385.1 Bacteriovoracaceae bacterium
ACTCAGCATTTTTTAGCTCACGGCCCGGCGCGAGCCGGCCGTTAAGGTGCTGGCAGCACCGTCCCTATCCTGACTGTTTCGTTGCGCCTACTGCGCCGAAGGTGCGGGCTCTTAGAGCGACTTGCGGCGTGCGGAAAAAGCTACGGCCATCGAGGCCGCAAGCGTCGTCTTGATCGCGTCGCCCGGCAAGAAGGGCAAGAAACCCGCAATCAGAAGCTGTTCCATCGGAACAAAGAAGCTCAGCACCGTGAGACCGCCGGCGAAGACACAAGCGCTACCGGCCAAAGTCGCCAGCCACGCGCGGCGGAACGACCGGGTCGCGCCGCGATCCGAAAAGCCGCCCACAACCCAAGCCGCGATTCCCATTCCCATCAGGTAGCCGAACGTCGGACCGATTGCGAAACCGCTGGCCGCTTTGGCGAAAACGGGTGCTCCGAGAAAACCGACTCCGAGATAAGCCGCAAAGGTCGTGGCGCCCAGTCGGCGGCCAAAGAGCAGCGCGAGCAGATACACGCCGAAAGTCTGACCGGTCACGGGAACTGGCGTGAAGGGCAGCGGAATCGCGACCTGCGCGAGGAGCGCGAGCGCCCCTACCCCACCCAGCACGGCGAGCGCTTGGCGCGAGATTGAGCTGCGCGCCCATGCGGGAATGACTGCTTGGCTTCCGAGCGCGGGATTCAGAGTCAGGGTGGCAGAGGAGTTCGTGATCGTCATAGTGGGGAGGATGTACCGCGAATCCGATGCGAGGTAAACGCCTCAGGGCGCCCCTTGGCGAATCAGCGCATTTGCAGAACGCCGTACCGAAGTCCGCGCGTACTCACCCGGCAATCGCGGAACCCGAGCACTTCAGTCGCTCTCCAGAGGATGAGAGCCCCGGCCAAAAGGACATCCGCTCGACCCTCGGTCACACCGGGGAGTCGGGTCCGTTCTTCGACGGTCCGCCACTTGAGCTCTTCGACCAGGCGATGCAGGTCACCGGGCGCGAGCACGACCTCATCAATCCGTTCGCGCTGAAACTCTCGCGACTCCAGGAACCACTGCGCCAGGGTCGTCGCAGTACCGGCAACGCCGACGAGCTGAATCTCCTTCGGCATGCGGGCGCGCACGGCAACGAATTCCTTCAGACCTTCGTCCACCGCCGCACGGCACGCCCAGAATTCCGCATCCGTCACCGGATCAGACCGCAGGAAGCGCTCCGTAAAACGCACGCTACCAAGATCGACACTCTTCCCACCGGAGGAAGCCATGATCTCCGTGCTACCGCCGCCAATATCGATGACGGCGCACGACTCGGGCTTCATTCCGGGAAGAAGACCCCCGAGGAACGTGTACTTGGCCTCGTCGTCTCCCGAGAGAGTACGGAATCGGAACCCGGTTTCACGCTCGACCCGCTTGAAGAACTCCGCCCCATTGCGCGCGTCGCGGGCTTGGCTCGTCGCCACCGCGAGCGTCGATGAGGGATCGAGGCCTTGCGCGCGCGCGGCCTCGGCGTAGCGGCGCAAGCAACTGATCGTGCGCTCGATCGCGTCGGGATGAAGCTCCTTTGCGCGGTCCACGCCCTGACCAAGCCGCACGACCGTGGCGTGATCCTCGACGGTTCGCAGGACTTCTCCCGACGCCGGATCGCAGTCCGCGATCAGGAGCAGGCAGGTATTGGTGCCGAGATCGATGGAAGAGCGTAGCATTCGGTTCCCGAATCAACGCGCCGGAGGCGAGCCCATTTCGGCGCGAACCTTGAGCTTGTAGTTTTCCTTCTCGAGCCCTTCGGCTTTTTCTTTCCAGTACTTCACTTCCTGCTCGAGCTCAGCGATTCGCTTGGAGCGCTCGTGAGCCAGCGAGTAATAACCTTCGGAGAAAGTTTCCGTTTCCGGGTTGAACATCCCGACGCGGGTTTCGCCATCGATCATCCCCTTCACGCGCCACATGCCGTCATCGGCCTTCTCGGCTTCAATGACCTGCACGTCGTAGGACTTGCCGGGATAGGCCTTCTCTTGCCAGTAGCGCGCGGCGGATTCCTTGGCTTTGTTCTTCGCCTTTTCGGTCGCGCATCCTCCGAGCACTAACGCCAGCGCGCCCAAAGCCACCAATACGGAACGAGCGCTGAACAACCTGCCAAACACGTGAGCCATTCGAGTTCCTCTCTCTTAACGGTTAAAGATGCCCTTGAGAATGTTCTGAACCGGAGCCGGCGCGTTCTTCGTCGCATCCTGAACCGCTTTGCCCGCCGCTTTCTTTGCCTCATCCTTCGCGCGCCCGACAGCGGCATCCTGGACATTCTTGAGCGCGACCGTGGTCAGGAACTGCGGGACTTCGGCGTAGTTGAAGCAAGGACTCATGGCCGTGCAACCCGCGCTGACCGGGAAGCGAAACGGGCCGGAACCTTCCGCGAGCACGTGCGGAATCTCGGTGCCGCTCACGTTGACCGAAAGGTCCTTCGCCTTCGTGATGTTGTTGGTATCGATGATTTCCCAACGCGTATCGAGGGCGTAGTCGATCAGGCCCACCTGGGTACGGCCTTTGAGGTCGATACCCTGATTCGGATAGGTCTTGGTCATGAAATTCGGCGCGCTGAACTTCCCATCGGCGATCGTGAAGTCCGAGCTGATGAATTCATACTTGGAATCCTTCGAAGGCGGCACGCGCACGGTCTTGCCCTTGATGCCGGGAATCTTCTCACCGATTTTTTCGATCGAAGAGTTCACTCCTTCGGCCACCATTTTGCCGATGTCCACGGATGCAAAGGCCGCGTCGTTCACACGGAGGGAACCCTTCGCGTTCAGGTTACGTTTTGCGGCATCCGGGTTGAAGCTCGCGCCCCGGCCATCGATGGAGAAGTTCGCCTTGCCGATGAGCGTGTTCTTGAAGAGCTCAAGCTGGGAGGAGACCGCCTGCTGAAGGTCCAGCTGGTTGACGTTCGCCACGAATTGATACGTCGGAGTCTTTGGCTTCATGCCGATC
>JBEIOW010000030.1:0-10645 GCA_040377385.1 Bacteriovoracaceae bacterium
ACATCTTGGTCCTTGAGCTTCGGGCCAAAGTAATACTCGCAAGAGTGGGCGCTTTCGCTTTGGGCTAGATTGCGGCACTCGGCTAGCCGCGTTTTTTTTTGGATCAGCTCTGGCCGCTCTTTAATGCAGAACTGGGGATAGAACTTTTTCCATTCGGCGCTCTGGTCAATGCATTCATTTCCGCACTCGATGCAGTCATCGGCGGAAACGTAGCGATCACCTCGATGGAATCGTTCTCTCGTCTTTCGGCACATACAACGGTCCCACATCCTATGTGAGGCTTTTACTCCAGCTATTCCGCAGGCGCTCATGCACTCTGCTCTTCGGTAATCGTCCTCCTTTAGGCTCAAAGGACAGAAGCGTTCAAAGATTGCAAAAATCATGACGTGTTCTAGCGTTTGTGCGTATTGTTCGGAGCATCTCTGCAGTGTGGGAGATCGCTTACTATCGATGAGATGGCCATATTCGTGGCGAACCGTTGTACAAGCTTCAACAACATTGGCCAGACCGATGCCGTATGCGAAATCTCCGGATAGGCGTTCTTTCGTACACTGGGTGAGTTCACGAAACTTCTTCCCGGGCATCTGACTCTTATCCTGTAGACCAAAAAGCAGGCAGGTTCGGTCAGCGAGGTTCATGAGGCAATCGCTTTCCACCGCGCACGCCGCTGCACCCTCACCGCAAGTCAGCTTCATTTGTGGCGGGTTCAGACATCGGACGTTCACCGTGGGACAAAACCTGTCTGGGTTATTTCCAAACGGTTTGTCTTGAGCATAACTCGACCCTTGGACGCCAACGCCCCAGAACGTGACTAGCAATAGCGTTAAGTACAGTCCCACGACGTTTTATCGACTCTCCTCTTTTAAGACTTGAGGTCGGTAAATTGACGGAGCCTTTCTTAGGGCTCTTGAAGCAAGCACTCCAGGCGCGTCACGCCCTTGCGGAAGCGAATCTCCGCCCAGGCGCCCTTCTTGAGTTCGATCGGGGCTCCAACGAGCAGGCGCATCGCCTCGGGCAGCCAGTCTCCGTGCGAGCACGCGATCCAGACGCTCTCGGGAGCTTTACGGAAGTCTTGAAGGAACTGCGCCACCTTGCGTTCGACGGGTTCGCCTTCGACGAGTTCGGGATGGGTGTCGATGGGGAGATTGAGAGCCTCGGCGAGGGGTTCGAGCGTCTCGCGGCAACGCGCGCGTTCGCTGGATAGAAGGCGAAGGGAGGCCGTCGCGCGCTCTAGCCGCTTCATGGCGCGTTTGCGGATCCGAATAGCTTGCTTGTGTCCTTCTTCACTCAATCCGTTGTCGAGTTCGTGACCGGCGGTGAGGTCGCGATGGGCGTGTCTAACGAAGATGAGCGTGCGGTCGGGGTGGCGAGAGGAGTCGCTCATGCGAGAGGCGTTCCTTGGTACCGATTCTTGGCGAGCTCGTAGAAGTGATACTGAGCGCGGAACGGCTCGGTGCCGGGTTCGGCGTGCTTGCGCTTCCAGACGCCCTTGGAACTCAGCGTTCGCCCCTTCACATTATCGCGGATGTAGGTGGGGATGACGAAGTCGCGGAGGTAGGTCGCGATCTTTTCATCGAGCACGGGAAAGGCGAGCTCGAGCCGCGAAAAGAAGTTTCGCGGCATCCAGTCGGCACTCGAGAGGTACATCGCGCCGCTGGATTCAAACATATAGATCCGGCTGTGTTCGAGAAACCGGTCCACGATGCTGTAGACGCGGATGTTCTCGCTCAGTCCCTTCACTCCCGGAATGAGGCTGCACGCTCCGCGCACGACGAGGTCGACTTTTACGCCTGCCGAGGAGGCTTGGTACAGCTTCTCGATCACGCTCTCGTCGACGAGCGCGTTGACCTTGGCGAAGATGCGCGCCTTTTGTCCGAGCTGCGCCGCTTTGGTCTCCGCCTCGATCAGCGAGAGGATCTTGCGATGCATCTGGGTCGGGGCGGACAGGAGTTTTTTGAACTGGGTCGGAATGTTGCCGGAAGCGACGGAATCAAAGAAGTGCTGCGCATCTTGGCCGATCTCCGCGTTGGCCGTCATGACGGCCAGGTCCGTGTATTGCCGGGAGGTGGCCGCGTTGTAATTTCCGGTCGACAGATGCGTGAGGTAGTGGGTTTGATCGTCTTCCTCGCGCGTGACGAGCGCGATCTTGGCGTGCATCTTCAGCTTGCCGAAGCCAAACGCCACTTCAACGCCCGCTTCGCGCAACTCTTCGGTGAGGCGGAGGTTGTTGAGCTCATCAAAACGCGCGCGTAGCTCAATGATCACGCGGATTCTTTTCTTGGAGGCGACCTTCTTGAGGTGAGCGATCACGGCAGAGACGGCGTCAGTGCGATAGACGGTCATCTGAATCGAGGTGACCTTCGGGTCGGCGCACGCCATGCGCACCCATTCCACGAAGGCGTCAAAGGAATCGTAAGGGTGGTGAAGAAGTAGATCGCGCGTCTTGAGGTGCTTGAGGAGCTTGGCGGCGCTGGTGAACTGCGGCGGCACGAGGGGCTTAAAGGGTGGGAAGGAGAGCTCTGGGTCGAGCTGCATGGCTTCGGGGAGTCCGCCAAGCGCGGACCAAAGGCCGTGTAAGCAGAGCGTACGTGCGGCGGGGATACATTCCTCGTCGCTGATCTTGAGTACGGCGGCTGCACCCTCGATCAAAGCCACCGGTGCGCTCAAGCTGTGTTGGAGGCGCGTTGGCCGCCCGAGATCTCGGCGATTGATTCCACTGCGGACGATGTCCGGAATGGACTCCGTGTCTTCTTCCTCAAGGTCGGACTCGAAGTCACCGTCCCGGGTCAGACGGAGGATGCAAACGGGTTGTGCGGCGATCCCGAACGCCTCGCAGTAGTGCGCCTGAATCAGTTCATCGAGCAGGAAAATCCGGTGAATGCCGTCAGTGCCTTTTCGGCAATAGGAGAGCGGCAAGGACTTCGGGATCGGTAGCCAGAGCGAGGCTTGGGGGAGCACGAGCGCCATCTGGAGATTCAGCAGCGATTGGAGTTGTCGCGGACGGTAGGTCTCCGGCTGCTGAAGGGCGGGGAAGATGAGTTCGGAGAAGATCGCTTTGGCGGTCTCTTTGGTTTCGGGCGATGAGTCGGATTTCGCGGGGATGCGGACGTTCTTGGGTCGTAGTGCGAGATCCAGGTCGCTCAAGCATCGTAGCTGTTTGCGTGCAAGGACGCCTACCTCGCGAAGAAGCGTGTCGCGAACTTGCGCCAGGCTCCGCATGGATTCGAGGTTGCCGTTTTTCTCCGCCGCCGCGACGGAGCGATCGAGCGACGCGAAGCGAATCATGAAGAATTCATCCAGATTGGAGCTGGAGATGGAGAGAAACTTCACCCGTTCGAGCAAAGGGTTCTTCGCGTCCCGGGCTTCCCCGAGCACGCGCATATTGAATTGCAGCCAGCTCATGTCTCGGTGCACAAAAGGACGGCTCGTCGCGGCGAGCAGGGAGGCAAGGGTGGGCTGAAGGCGTTCTTGGCTCATGTTCGTTCTCCCAGGAGAGCCTGGGAAAAGGCGTTTGCCAAGTCAGGAAAGCGTTAAATGCTCTAGTTTTATGCGGCCCATCTTTTGGGCTTTGGGGCGGACGACGAGGTGGAGTCATACCGCTCAGGCTCCACCTTCAAGATCTCCAAGCAGTGGCAGAGACGGAAGAGGTCCTCTTCCGTGTGCTCGTTATGCTCAAATCTTACGCCGTAACCCTGGAGCGAGCCTTTGACGCAATAAACGACCTGGCCGCGAAGAACGTAGTCCTTGGTGAGAACGGAGAACCGAAGTTCCACCTTGTCGTCCGCCTGGAGGTCTTCGTTCGTTTGAATCAGTGCGCCGCCGAGCGAGAGGTTGTGGAGGCTCGCTTTGGACTTCCTTTGGTCGTGGATCATCGTTGCCTTGAGGCGGACGGGGTAGCGAGAGCTGGTCTTCCACCAGCGAGATTGCTCGGGGGTCAGGTAGGTGCGGCGGACCCAGGGCAAAAGGTAATAGGTAGTCGTGAGTGCATTGATAAACTGCAGCACGCTCCAGATCGCGGGGTGGAGGAGCTCGGGTGAACCGACCCAGGCCTGGTAGTAGTGGTGAACATTCCAGGCAATGCACGACAGGAAGATGGGATAGCTCCAGCTTCGCGCCAGATAGATCGCAAGACCGGCGAGCGGCATCAACGCGAACATCTCAATCGAGCGGAGCAACTCACGATCGATGAGCAGGCCCAGCCCCAATACCAGGAACTGCGCGATCGTGAGGATGCGGATACTTTGAGGCCGAAGGCGATCCATCTCCCTTCCTCATCGGTGAAAGCACGAATTCGCTGAAAAAAAGCCCGGCCGTTACTCTGACCGTCAGAATGCTGACTTTAGGCCGGAGCTCAAAACAACGGGCCGATGAGTTGAGGGGCGGATGTATCCAAAAGCTCGCAGAGCTGGGCGCCAGCGCGATCGTGGACGGCGCGGGCGTCGACGCGACGGTTGGCGCTCGTCGAAGTGAGAATCGTGAACGGCACAGGGTCGGAAGCCTGCTCACCCGGAAGAAGCGCGCGCCGGGGGGCAAAGCCGCTGAGATTGTAGTGACCGCTGAGCGTGCCGGTTTTTGCGCGCAGGCGACCTTCGGCGGCCGTGCCTTTCATCCGGGTCTTCAGGGTTCCGTCGACGCCGGCGATGGGCAGCGAGGCCCAGAGCGTCTCGAGGCGCTGAGGATGAGCAAGGAAATCCTCCAGCAACCGGACGAGACCCTTGGCCGTCGACATCGAAGAACGGGAAAGTCCTGAGCCATCGACGAGCGAGGTAGGCGAAAGTTCAGGTCCAAGGGTGTCGAGGTAAGTTCTCATCGCGGCTCGACCGGCGACCCAGGCGTTAGGCTCGGAAGGAAAGGCGCGCAGGCCGGCGGCGAGGAACAGGGAGTCGGCGACGATGTTGATGCTGTCCTTGTTCTGGATCGGAAGAATTTCGGAGAGAGGCGGCGAGCGTAGGGCAAGCGCGTAGCGCCGCCGCAGAGGGCGTTCCCCCGGGCAAGAGAAAGCCGGAAGAAGCCGAATTCCCGCTGCCTTGAGCGCGCGTTCGACGTGACGGCGCAGCCACGGACGGGAGTCGTGAATAGGGACACGCACTTGGCGCTGGGTCGGCGTCGATCCGGACTTGAGCGTTCCCGTGATCGTCAGTCCCCACTGCGTGCTGCCCGCGATTCGCGCGGATTTCACGGAAAGCGAGGTCGAGCTTCCGCTCTTCAGGCGAACCGTCACCGGCGTTGGCACATAAGAATCCAGGAACTGACCTTGCGTGAGGGAGTTGACCTGGAAAATGGCGCAGCCGAGCGCAAGCGTGACGGCCTCTGGGCGTGCGCCGTAGCAATAGTCGAGATCCTCGATTTCCCAGGCGTCAGGTGGGGCGAGGTTGGCGAGCCGGGAGTCTGCCGCCCGAATCACGACGGGGAGCCTCACCTCGCGAACGCCTTCGGCGAGAAGGTGATCGGCGAGTTCTTGAAAGCGCGCTTCCGCAAGGGGGTTAGAGGGGGGTTGGTCGGGGCCTTGGCCGAAAGGAGGCGTGCCCCAGGTGGGATCGCCATCCACGGCGAGCGTGAGTTCCGTCGCCGCTCCCGAAGGGAGGCGTTTCCAGGTCACGTCGGTGCGAAAGCGAAAGTCGGGCCCGAGTCGCTCCAAGGCAAGCGCGCTCGTGAACAGTTTACTCGTGGAGGCGGGGGGGATTCGGACGTCGGGTGCGCGCGAGTAGGGGTCGGGCCCCAGGAGGAGCACGCCGAAGCTGATTCCTTGGCCAGGGCCGCGAGAGAAGAGGTCTTCCCAGGGGACGGTGCGGCTGGGCTCCCGGGAAGGAAGCACCAGAAGGCCTTCACCGTCTTGAAGATTTCGAAGTAGGACGTCTGCTCCGTGTGCCGCGGTGAGCGCGAAGCACTGGACGAAGAGGCCCAGGTTGCAGAGAATCAAACCAATCGCGCCACCGTGGGGCCGTGTGAAACGGTTCTGCATATTCCTTAAGGAAACGCGATCCAGGTTAGATTGTCAAAGCAGGGTCAAGCCCAGGAGACGCTCATGAAAAACGGACAGACGACGAAATGGACCCTCGCGGGAGGCTTGATCTTAGGGCTCTGCGGGATCTCGGGCTGCTTTTCCAAGCCAGCGGGCCAGCTCCGGGATCTCGATCCCCAAGAGGCGCAGGGTCAGCTTCGGAACGGATTTGCCGTCCTCGTGGAGGTCGTCGGCCCGGGCGAGTCGCCTCGATTCAAGGATTCGCTGACCGCGGAGCCTGGCCAAATCGCTGGAGTGGCTCATCGGGCCGCGGGTGATGGATCGAGCGCAAAGCTCATCGCTCTTTGCTGCGGGGATCGGCCCGGAGTTCGGGAGGAGGCGACCACGGCAGCCTCGGAGCACGGCCTGAAGATCGGGGTTTTGCCCGGAGTGGAGGCTCTCGTTCAGGCGGGCTTTCCAGTCAGGTAAAAGACTGGTCTTTCTTCAACAAATTAGATAAAAAATCCGGGATGCACTCCTCTGACCTTTGGAACGAGAACGACCTCCTGCGCGCTAAGCTTCGTGATCTTCAAGCGGAAGTGACGCGCGAACGCGAGGAGCGTTTGAAGTTGAAGGCCGAGAACCTCTGGCTCAAGAAGCTGATTCAGGAGCGCGCCCTGGAACGGTCGCCCGAGGCGATTGCAGAGAAAATGGTCGCCGATCAGGTGGTCGAGCGCTTGACCGGTCGCATTGTGGAACGGTCGCTTTCTTTGGTCACCCGTTCCTCTGATGACGGATCCCGCTGAAAAAACGCTTTTCGCCCTCGACTTTTCGGGCCTAGACTCTCGTTCATGATGAATCGAGCTGCTCTTCTATTCGCCTTTCTGATGTTGGGTGCTTCGTCGCTTCAAGCGGGTGAAGTTCAACGCAGCCTTCTCCTTTCCGGAGTGCCGACGACCGGCGATCTCGCCCGTTTCGAAAGCCTGGGCTCGCCGATTTCTTACCGAGTCACGCTATCCTCCCCGAGCGACAGTGATTTTGAACGTCTGGCTCAGCTTCCGAACCGGCGTGAGCTTCAGCTACGGATCGACGGAATGCCGACGGCGCGCGAATTCGATTCGATCGCGCAGTTCTTGAAGAAGGTGGAGGTTTCGCGGCTGCTGATTCTGCTCGGGGATCGCTATCCAACCGCCGCCGAGGCGACCCTCTTGAACGGACTCCCTCCAGCCCGAGTTGAGCTCGTTTTTGGCCGCTACCCTTCGTCGCTTGAGATTCCACGCCTCAACCAGCTTGCCGGGGTCGCCGGCGGGGAGCGATGGCTGACGTTTGCGACCCTCCGGTTTCCTTACGCCCTGGAGCAGATCGCGCTTCTGCAGCTGGACCCGAAGCTCGGTCTGGAATTCATCACGGATCTCTGGCCGCGGTACTATGCGATGGATTTTCTCAACCGCCTGAAGAACCCCAAGCAGCTCATCATTCGGGGGATCTTTCCGTCGGACTCCGACTTGGAGTACCTGGCTGAAGTGCGTCCGCTCTTGCGCCTGGTCGTCGAGACGGACTTCGATCCTGTTCGTCCGGAATCGTTTTGGCTGAAGCTCGAGCGCTATCCGTTGATCTGGGTCCGGCAGGAAGCGTTTCCTACGGCGGGAAGTCTTTCGGCCTTTTCGGAAATGCAGGCCCGATCAGCTTCGGGGGACGGCCCAAAGCTCGTTCTCGATCTCGGGCGAGAGTTGACCGCTCGGGAGTCGCAGGCGCTGGAGGGATCCGGCGCGACGGTGGAGCTGCGGTCCTCCGCCAACGACTAAACGACTAAGCGGAACGGTCGTTAGAGCAAAGTGAAGCGGCGAAGGCCGTTTCGGTTCCATTGCTCTTCGAAGCGCGCTCTGGGCACGGGCAAAGGCTCCGCAGCGGCCCCGTCTTCATCGCCCGCGATGTGCTCGCTGGGAGAAGTCGGACGAGCTCGTCATGACCGCCGGGAAAGGTCGCTTCGATTCCCGCCAGGGCGCGCGTGTAGCCCGTGAGCTTCTTTTCGCGCTGCCATCCATCGATCAGGCAGCTGACCACAAAGACCACTTCGGCCGGGGAGAGTTCAGGGTGATTCCCCAGGGTTCGGCCCCAATCCTCGAAGAACGGCCCGATCGGGAGCAGGAAGTCCGCGCTCTTTCGCAAAGGACGCGCCGAGCGGAGGGCGAAATGGCGATGGTTCTCTCCAGCCATGTAAGCCTGATGAAGCAACGTCGCCTGGTGAAGCGAGTCCCCCAGTCCCGGCAGCGCTTGATCTCCCGCGCGGTAGCAGGCGAGGCGGAGCGGGTCATCGGCGTCCAGGGACCAAAGATCCATGGCGCGATTGAGGCTCCCGAGATTGTGGGCGATCAGCGCGGAGGCTCGGAGTGCGCCAAGGCCGTCTAGCGCTGATCGAAGGTCTTCGAAGAGCTCACCCTCGCGGTGCAGCTCCCGAACGATCTGGGCGGCGAGTTCTGCCGCAAGTTCCGGCGCGTCCACGCGGTTGGCCGCGTAGGCTCCGACTGCCGTGCCCAGCCATTCACCCTGGTTCCACGTGAGAATTTCCTGCGAGCGGGGGGAGGTCACCGACCGGTTGGAGACGGGAGACCCATCCCACTGGGCGCTCTCGAGCACGTATTCGGCCATCTGCCGACGGCAGTCGGGCATCGCCGGCTCCTGCCAAAGTCGGAAGCGTACGGCGTGCTCGAGATCGGTCGGAACAAAGCTCGCGCTGGATGCGTGGTGGGCGCTGAGGCAAAGGAGAAAATGGTCCGAAGGGGAGAGCTCGGCGGGAAGGACGGACAGATCCCGAAGCCGTCGAAGGTAGGCGCGCGAAGGGGAGGAGAGGTCCAGCTCTGCATTCCAAAGGAACGGAAGCGAATTGCGGATTTGGCCGAGAAGCGTGCCGGGACTGGGCGAAGTGGCCACTTGCGGGAAGGAGTCGAACCGAGGTCCCGAGAAGGCCAGGGGGCTGGTCGAAGGGAGCGCGGAGGTGGCGGCAAAAAAGGCGGTCACGGAAATCGAAAACTCCTTTTGGATCCCTACGGGGGAATCGATTTCGCATAGTTCAGCGAAAAACTCCTGTAAAAAAAACGGCCGGGAAAAATCGGGGAGAAAAATTCCTGCGACCCAGGCCTCGGTGCGAGGTAAAGGGAGGTGTGGCTGCGATTCTGAATCTCGCATTTTACCGTTTCTTCCCTTTTCCCAACGGACCCGCGCTCCGGGAACCGTTGAAGTCGCTCGCTCTGGAGTGCGGTCTCCGTGGAACCGTGCTTCTCAGTCCCGAGGGAGTGAATGGATTTGTCGCGGGTCCCGAAGCCGGGGCGAGAAGGTTTCTTCGGGAGTTCGAAGCGCGGCTCGGCGGGCTTTCGCTCGAGGCCAAGGAGAGCTGGAGCGAGGAAATTCCGTTCCGGCGCATGCTCGTGAAGCTGAAGCGCGAAATCATTCCGATGGGGGAACGGGCGATCGAGAAGGGCATTGATCCTCTGCGCGAAACCGCGCGACGCCTCGAGCCCGAGGAACTGAAGCGCTGGCTCGATGAAGGGCGCCCGGTCACCCTACTCGATACGCGCAATGACTTCGAGATCGGGGTGGGGACCTTTCGGGGGGCCAAGACGCTCAACCTAAACACCTTCCGCGAGTTTCCCGATCGTCTCCAGGGAGCACTCAAGGAGAAGGCGTTCGGGCCCGCGGAGTCGTCGGCGCCGGTGGTCATGTTCTGCACGGGGGGGATTCGCTGCGAAAAAGCCGGCGCCTACGGAATGGCGCTCGGGATGCGCGAGGTCTACCAGCTCGAGGGCGGCATCCTGAAGTACTTCGAGAAGTGCGGTGAAAGCCACTACGACGGCGAATGTTTTGTGTTCGATCAACGCGTCGCGCTTACGCCCGAGCTGAAACCCTCGGTGAAACATGCGGTTTGCTTTGCTTGCCGGAAGCCGCTCACCTCTGAAGATCTGCAGTCGCCTCTCTATCAGTATGAGAAGCAGTGCCCGGGCTGCGCTAATGTGAGGCGAGAAGATTAGTCGCGCGGGTTAGTCGTGCTTGGACGCGCTCGACGAAGGAGCCGCGAGCTCAATGGCTCTCGATGCCAATTCACCTAAGGAGTCTTGCAGGCGTTCGGATTCAGCGATCGAAATCGGCTGAGGACCCGCGGCGAGTTCAATGGTGAGGACCGGGATTTTGCGATCCACCCACATGTAACGGCCGAGGCTGCCGGGAAAGTTTCCGAGGCGACGGATCGGGTGGCGATTCACGCGAGGGAGCGGCGTGTTTGGGCCATCAAAATCGATGAGTGAGTAAGGCGTGTGAACCGAGACGATCAAGTCCGGCTTGAAATCTTCGATGTGCTGGATTGCGCACTGGGTTTCGGGTTCGCTCGCGGAAGATTTACCGGGGAAGCGGCGCGCGTTGGAGCCGCCTTTTTTCCAGTAGGCCATCGCGCCGTTTTCCCAGTCGTGAGTAGGGAAGTTGCGATTGAGGTCGACGCCGTTGGCGTTCGCTCGGGTCTTGGCCTCGTAGCCGTCCGGGTTCAGAATCGGGATGACTCGCCAGGCGTTCCGGTTATCGGAGAGGCGGTTTAAACGAAAGAGCCAGTGCCGGGAAAGGCTGCCGCTTTCGCCTTCGTCGCCGTGAGTGAGTCCGAGGACGAGGATCTTTTTTCCGCCAGGTTTTTGTGCCGTCTTTTCCCAGTGGAAGATCGGC
>JBEIOW010000211.1:0-4775 GCA_040377385.1 Bacteriovoracaceae bacterium
GGACTCTATCTCGCCGCCTTTTTAATCGGCATTGCGTTCTTGGTCCTCTGGGGATCTCGTCTCCTGCTTGGAATTCAAAAGGCTAAAAATGCGGCTTTGACCGGGACAAAATCTTCACGTCCGAGCCTAGTGGGGTTAGGAAGAACAGGCACGGTTCTAGCCGCTTTTCTATGGTCCTTCTTTTTTGTCACCGTTGTCCTGCCTTGGATCGCACTTGCCTTCTCCGCGCTGGCCCCCGTGGCCGGCAACTACCAGCCGAGCGCGTGGACGCTCAAAAATCTCATCTACGTCTTCACCTTGGCTGACTTCCAGGAAGCCCTCGTCAACTCTCTCCTCCTCTCCGTCCTCGTGGCCACTCTCGTTGTTGGACTCGGATTTATTCTGGGTTTTTTCAGCGTACGTCGTCACTCTCTTCGCGCTCGAATGTTGATACAGCTCACCAGCTACCCTTTCGCCTCGCCGGGATCGGTCATTGCGATCCTCCTGATTTTTGGCTCGGTTTGGGTAGCTAGGGCTGCAGATGGCTTGGGGCTCACCTTCGATAGTATCTTGTTCTGGATTGCGCTCGCATACGGAACAAAGTACGCCGCCATCGGGGCGCGAATGATGGAAGCCGCCTTCCGTCAGGTTCATCCGGCTCTTGAAGAAGCCGCCCGCATGTCGGGTGCGACCCTGATGCCGCTTCTCACTCAGATCTGGTTTCCGCTTTTGAGAAAGACTTTTTTTGCCGCTTGGTTACTCAGTTTTCTACCCATGCTGACCGAGCTCACCATGAGCGTGCTTTTGACAGGTCCAGGCGCCGCGACACTTGGAACCGTTCTCTTTCAACTCCAGGAATATGCTGACCAGCCGTCTGCCGCCGCGCTCGCTTGGGTGCTCCTCAGTATTGCCATCCTCGTCTCTTTCTTGACCCGTGAACGGAGCACGACCCCATGACTGATTTAAGGCTTTCGCAGATCACGAAAAACTTCGGCGAGAAGACGATTCTCTTCCCTTTCGATCTGGTCGTGAAAAAAGGCGCTTTCGTCTCGCTTCTCGGTCCCAGCGGCTGCGGGAAGACCACGCTCCTCCGCATTATCGCCGGACTCGAAACCCCCACTAGTGGCGAGGTCTCCCTTGGAGATCGCAAGCTCTACTCCAGCGAGAGCGATATCCCACCTGAACAACGCGGATTTGGGATGGTCTTCCAGTCCTACGCTGTTTGGCCGCATATGACGGTATTTGATAACGTCGCTTTTCCTCTCAAACTCAGAAAACTTGATCGACCTGCGATTGAGGCGCAAGCGATGGACGCGCTAACGCTTCTCCATCTGGAAACCTACCGCGATCGGTTTCCGCATCAACTCTCAGGAGGCCAACAACAACGGGTCGCTCTCGCGCGCGGGTTAGCGATGCGTCCGCCAGTCTTGTTGCTCGACGAGCCGCTCTCAAATCTGGATGCTCGACTGCGTGCAGAAATGCGGCGAGAAATTCGCGACCTTCACCGAAAGCTCGGCATTACAATTCTCTATGTGACTCATGATCAGAAGGAAGCATTTGAGATGTCGACCGAGATGCTGATTCTGAACGATGGCCGAATTGCACAAATCGGCACTCCGGAGGAGATTCGCAATCATCCGGCACCCGGATTCGTCACGGAATTCTTGGCGGAGGCGTAGGCCTTAAGTCCCAATATTCCCCAGGCACTCTCTTTGCTGGACACAGCGGTGAGGACAGGGAATGAATTCGAACGTGAAAGAGAAACTGCCTTTTCGCCTTCTCCTTTGGAAGGCGCTCAATCGTTGGATCGACGATGAAGCCTCGATGATGGGGGCGGCTCTGGCGTACTACACGATCTTCTCGATCGCCCCTTTAATTCTCATCGCGATCGGGATTGCCGGTCTGATCTTCGGGGACGATGCTGCTCGAGGCGAGGCTTTCTACAATATCCGCCGTTTTATCGGAGATGATGGTGGAAAGGCGATCGAAGAAATGCTGAAGCAAACCTGGCGATCGGGAAACGACCTGTGGGCAACGATCCTCGGAGTGATCACCCTGCTCATCGGCTCATCCACCGTTTTTGTCTCTCTCCAGGCCTCTTTCAATCGGATCTGGAGAGTACCGCTCGAAGTCTCAGCCGGATGGAGAGGCTTCCTCAGAGATCGTCTAATCTCATTCGCGATGGTTCTTACGATTGGATTCCTGCTTCTGACTTCGCTGGTCTTAAGCGCGGTTCTGTCGGCAGCAGGAAAATTTCTCACAGATGGCCTCCCAGGGGGTGAAGCCATATGGCAGATGTTGAACTGGGCCATCTCGTTCTCATTTGTCGCGCTACTGTTCGCGACGATCTACAGATACTTGCCCGACGCGCGGACACCATGGAGACCCGTGATCACGGCAGGCTTTGTCGCCAGTGCTCTATTCTCGGTCGGACAACTCGCGATCGGGCTCTACCTAGGCAAGACGTCGGTCGCCTCGACCTTTGGTGCGGCCGGTTCGGTGATCATCCTGCTGATCTGGACTTACTACTCCGCGCAGATTCTTCTTTTTGGAGCTGAGTTTGCCTGGGTCTACGCGGAGGATCGCGGGTTCAAGCCCATTGTTCGACGCAAACCAAAAACTGCCTAAGCAGTTTCGGCGGAGACTGAAGCCACCGAAGCGGCCTCTTGTGAAGTTGCTCGTTCCGACATCCGCATAGAAACGCGGCGAACGTTCGGGTGCGTCTTCAGGTCCCAGGTCAGGCCGACACGGGCCAGGCCACGAATCCACCATTTCCCCGGATCGAAGTGGAACCAACGATGCCCTAGCCGATGATCGCTCGGATAGGCGTGGTGAAAGCTGTGGTAGCCCTCACCAAAAGTGAGCACCGCGAGCAAAGGATTATCCCGTGCGGAGTTCACGTCCGAATAGTTTTTCTTGCCCCAAACGTGGGCCGCGGAATTCACCAAGAAGGTCGTATGGTGGAAGATGACCATGCGAAGGAACCCGCCCCAGAGCAATCCGGCCAGAGGGCGTCCAAAGCAGGCGCCAATCAGGGTCGGAACTCCGAAGCCCATTACGGCGACCAGCCATCCATAGTTACGATGCTGCCACATGACGATCGGATCTTTCTTCAGATCCGGCGAGTTCGTAAAGGGGCGCTCGTCTTGAGTTTTAAAGAACATCCAAACGATGTGTGCCCAAGCGAAGCCACGATTGATGTTGTACGGATCGCCGTCCTTGTCTTGATGCTGGTGGTGGTAGCGATGATCAGACGCCCAAACGAGCGCGGAGTTCTCCACGGTCATGGCGCCCAAGAGGGCATAGATCCATTGAATGGGCTTGGCAGCTTGATGAGTGCGGTGGGCGTAGTACCGGTGATAGCCCGCCGTGATCGCAAGACCACTCAGGGCCCAAAGAACTGCGAAGATCGCGAAGTCCGTCCAAACAAACCCGTTGGCCTGGATATAGAGCCAAAGCGCAGGTCCGATCAGGATCGGAACGCCGACGACGAAAACAATCGAAAGCCAATTCACGTGACGGGTTGCTTGGGATTCCGCGAAAGCGGGGGTAGCGGGGGTGTTCATTCCCTTACTATGCAGACCCGGTCCGCAGCGCGAAAGGAGGGCAATGTAAACCTTCTGTAAGCCGCCAGGCCCGTGTAAAGTAGGGAGCCATGAGTGTCCGTCTACTGCCTGAGATGATCGCGTCCGAAAGGGTCGTTCTTCGTCGCCATTCACCCGAGCATGCCGAGCGGATGTTTGCCCAGATCGACGGTGATCGAGCAAGGCTCCGAGAGTACCTCCCGTGGGTCGATAAAACCCTGACAGTCGAGGACACCCGCCAATACATCGCGCGGTCCATGGACGCCTGGAAGGCCGGTTCGGTCTTCGACTTCGGTATGTATCGACTCGAAGGAGGAGACTTCCTGGGCAACATCGGTGTCCACTCGATCCGGTGGGACGATCGCGTTTGTGAACTGGGTTACTGGATCGCCGGGAAATTCGAAGGTCAGGCCTTTGTCTCCGAATCCATCATGGCATTGGAAAAGGCGGTCTTCGACCTGGGCTTCCATCGCGTTGAGATTCGCTGCGACCCCAAGAACGTTCGATCGGCGCGGATTCCTGAGCGGTTGGAATACCTGCTCGAGGGGCGCTTGCGTGAAGACGGGGTCGTCAACGGCATCAGACGAGACACCCGGATCTATGCGCGGCTTCGCACTGAAGCCGGATATCCTGCACTGCCAGAAACTTGACGGAAGTCTCGGCACTTTCTGCTCAGGAACACTCACGTCAAGCGCGGTCGCGTGCTAGCGTTTTATAAAAACGCAGTGTCCACCGCTTCTTCCGAGAGGAGACTTCCGATGAGCCTGTCTTATCTTCTAACCGCCTTGCTTGCCGTCTCGACTGCCTCCCTGGCTGTATCTGCTCCAGCGTACGCCTGGAGAATGTCAGGAATCGACACCCAGCTTCAGCTTGCTCCAGGTGTTTCGTCCGTCACGCTCTACGATAAGAATCGGGCACCATTGACGGTCGTGAACGGCGTCCACCGGCTCCGTTTCAGTATCGCCAGTTCCAGTTTCCACATCATGGCGAATCCACAACACATTCAGGAGTTCGCGGTGGTCGGCGGATTCCCGAACAACAACCTGCAGAACTTCTTCTTGCCCGGATCGCGCTTTGGCAATGATGTGGATCTCGACGGTTCGACGCGAGACGCGCTGCTCGATACGCGACGCTACTACGATCGCGAAAGCTGCTCGTATACTTGTGGTTACGATCGGATCTGTAGCGGTGACCCGCGCAGACCGGTCTGCC
>JBEIOW010000061.1:0-8375 GCA_040377385.1 Bacteriovoracaceae bacterium
CTTGATCTGAAAGCGCGAATCGAAGAACGGCGCAAATTCGTCCGTTCCTTCCATTGACTCGCGATAGAGACTGAGCTCCACCAAGGCGTGAGCAGCGCCTGCACGGGTGCTCGCGACGATCGGCTGAAATTTTTCATCGAGACTAACTACGAGCCCTTCCGTACGAACGGTCTGGCCACCAGTAACGAAGGAGCCTTCGAAGCGCTGTCCTTCGACAGTGTAACTCTGGGGGGCTTGACCGTTGTTGGAATGGATTTCGATCTTACACGTCCAGGATGGCGCGGCCATCGCGGTGGACGACACAAAAAATGCAGCGAATACGATTTTGAACATTTTCATAGAATCCTCGGTAGATGGGTTAATTGGGCTGAATGCGGTTTATGACTATATGCGTTATGTGTCGAGTGACCTGGTGGAAGTGAGGCGCTAAACTGTCCACCGCGAGTGAACAGGCGGTGGTCGCTCTACTTGATCCGGATCCAATCTACGCCAAAGTACACGAGCTCCTTGGCCGGCGACGCATCGATGGTCTTGGCGGCGTCGGAAATCAGGTCGAGAATTTTTGCCCGCACGCGCTCGAAGTCCTTCCGTGAAATCGAGACGGGCGCCGTGAAGCAGAGATCGCTTGCGGTCATTCGCTCCTGGAGCGTCTGCACGTGCATGCGCCAGTTCTGGTGATGGCGGATCGCAAGCGGCGAGCCGGCCTCGACGTGGGTGTTGACGTCGGTTCGCTGGAATTTTCCGGTTGAGGATTCGACGCAGAGGCCGCGCTGCTCGAGAAAGCGCAGAATCTCGCGCACGCGGTCCTCCGGAAGCTGGAGGTAAGCGGCGATGGCCGTGACGGTTCGGTACTCTTCGATCGACGTGAGGAGGCGGACGCAGGAGTACTGCCAGCTGGAGTAATAGATCGCGCGGTCAGCGTGGGTGAGTTTTTTGGCGGCGGGCACGCGGCTTTGCGCCTCCTGGGCCTGCGCTCGCAGGGTGAGCAGATTCCGCTGATAGATCCTACGCAGCTCCTCGTCGCCCGCACGGTCGAGTTGGACGAGTTTGAGGAAGTAGTCGGTCTCCAGGGCGTTCAGCCGCAGGTAGCCGCAGAGTCGGGCGGCTTGTTCCTCCGTAAACGATTTACGGCCACTCAGGACCTGACTCAAGAGCGTGGTGTGAATGCGGAGGGCGAGTGCGATCTTACTGAATTCTCCCCGCGGCCGTGCGCTGGCCCATTGGTGGACAAAGGGCCGATAGTCGGTGGCCGAAAAAAGATCGGCGATCTTGTCGGGGGGTTGGACTGTACTTATTTGTTTACCCATAGGTAAACAATAGCTTAGTCAGTTAGATAAAAGGATTCTATTCCTCCGGGCGGTACGCCTTTAGTCTTCAGTCATGATGAACTCACTCAAAAAAAGCTGGGTCGGCGTGCAGGGTCTGGGGGCGTTGCTGAGCTTCGCGATCGCCGGTTCGGCTTTCGCCGGAGGGATCGAGGGCGGCGGAGGAAAGGCCGTGGTTTGCCGCGATCAGAAGCGGGCTATCCGCTCCGCCGAAGTCCTCGACCTCTACGAGGGCCGCGCGATTTACGGGTTCATCTACGCGGAATCGAAAACCCCGTGGGCCGAGCAAGCGCGCGCTGCTTTGGACGGGGGCGATGACTATCCCAAAAAGTGGCTGCCCGCGGTCGTGCAGTACCTGCGTGTTTTGCCGCGGGAGACCTCTTTAGTGGCGGTGAATGATTCCCTGGAGACGGTCGTGCCGCGGGATTGCGCCATTGAACAGGCCGCAAATTACATCAACGATCAGCAGATTCTGGTCGACGGAGAGATCTGGGGAGCGCTGTCCGAGACGGGCAAAGCCGCCCTTGCGGTCCACGAAGCGTCCTACCGCTACCTTCGTGAGTTTGGCGATACGGACTCGCGTCGCGCGCGGATCTATACTGCGCATCGGATGGCGGGCAAGACGGCCACAGTGCCGAGCCTTCGGCCGGGAGTGCGGTACGGGCTCATGGGTCCGGTGGTGTTTGCGCCGTTCTCGAGCACACGGGGTTTTGAGGGATCGAAGTTCTTTGGTGTACGCGGACGGGGACTGCGGCAGATCAGTCCGCATGTGTCGGTTGGCGGGGAGGTGGGGCTGTTCCTCTCCTTGTCCCAACATTCGACCTTCGTCCTCATGGTGCCGATGCAGGCGGTGGGCATCTATGAGTTTGCGGTGGGTGAGGAGTCCTCGTTTAAACCCTACGTGGGACTGGGGGCGGGCTTGGTCTTCGTGCACGGGAATAGGCGCGTCTTCGAAACCTCGCAGATGCGGGCGTTCTTGAGCAGTCAGTATGAGCTCTTGATCGGGACGAGTTTGGATGCACGGGATCGGTTCTTCGCGGAGCTGCGCTTGGGGTCGATCGTTGGAGATCTTGCGGTGACGCCATCGGTGGGGTGGTATTTTTAGGTCCCTTAAGGCGACCCCAGCCCTGCCAACCAGGCGTTCACGTCCGTAAAGAGCGTCTCCAAGGTCTTGGGTAGATCTTTGTAGCGCTTCTGATGGGTTTCCCACACTCGCAACATTTCCGGTCCGATCCACTGAGGGTCGAGGTTTAGGGATATTCCTCTACTCTTGGCCAGCTTATTCAGCTTCTTCGGATCGATGTTCAGATTGCTATGAGCTATCCGCCACAGATCATCCAGATCCTTCATGCGTGTATTGCCAGAAGCAAAGCGGTGACAAGCAGCGACCTTGTCGCAAACGATATTCTCAACGGTCGCCGTTTGAATTTTTCGATCGGGATCAATTGGGGATGCCATTTCGTCGCTATCGCAAGGGAGAGCGTAAACAATATCAATATCGAAGCGATTGGTTGCGCCCTGTTCTGTCTGATAAGAAACAGTAATCGCCGCGCCTTGCTTGCCGTCTTGATCAATCCCCTTAAACTCCACGATGCTGAAGCGAATGCCTCCGGGCACGGGTTCCGTCGCGCAGGCCTTCTCGAGTACAGCACGTACTTTCTTATGTGAGTTCATTTCTCGCGTAGCGAGATCGAGATCCACGGTTGCTCGCGGCGTTTGAATATAGATCCACAGGAGGTTGCCGCCTTTGAAGATGAATTCATCCGAGACTCGATTGATGTCTTCCAGAAATCGAAGCATCACGTATCTTAGAAAGGCCTGGGTGCCGAACAGCTTGTTGCGAGTGGCCCAAGATCGCGCCTGAGCAAGAATTGACTTAGCCATCCGCGAGCTCCTGTTGGAGGTGCATCAATACTCGCGTTTTCAAAAGAGCGTCGTATTTTCGGATGCGGTCTGCATTTATCTTCTTTCTCTGCACGTAGCGTTTGAGCGCTTTGAAGAAAAGTGGGCCCGCTGGATCAAGTCGATACGCCTCGCAAAGTGTTCGCTCGAGGTCATAGATCCGGATCCGATGTCCGTTGAATTTAAGTTCACTCGCCCCTGCCATTTTCTCACGGGTCACCCGGTGGACTTTAAGTAAGCGGTTGGCCAGACTGGTCCCTCGCGGAATGTCGACATCCACGCGCTCGATATACTCGTCAGAGAGCTTATGAATCGCTAGAGACGTTAGGCCGGAAATCACGGCTTTTGGGTAATACTTTGCTGCCGCGAGAACAGCGGCCACAAAGGGATCCAGACTCGGAGATGCGTAAAGACCACTCCCTAATGGGGTGATCACACCCGATTCGGCGCGACGCCCGATCTGGACGTAGCTTCCCGCTATGGCCAGGAGCTCGGCACTTGTCATGAGGCGATGCTTCTGAATAGCGCTCGCAATGGGGTCTTTTTGACGTTTTCCGGTCATGTAAGAAGTTTATCACATAGTGTCTATTTGTGATCAAATTCTTACATAAGCTACAACCGACCCGGCGGAGGCCGTCGACAGTTGAGCTTGGGGCGTTACCGCTCTATCGAGTTGGAGCTAAACCGGTCCGGGCGTCGCCTGCGGTTCTGCGCGGAGGGGTAACTCCGGCATCAGCATCAGATCTGCCGGTTCAATCGCTTTCGGGTTTTGCCCGGAGGACTTGGACGCCGCTACCATAGCCCGAACTCGGTCGGGTCGTTTGATCTGGGTGGCGAGTCCCGTCCAACCGAGGACCCGAATCATGAGGTAGGTCGCGTCGAACTCCCACCATTTCCGGCCGTGCGCAGCGCAAGCGGGGTCGGCGTGATGGTTGTTGTGCCAGCCCTCGCCGGCTGCAAGGAGAGCCACCCACCAATTGTTGCGCGACAGATCGTTCGTCTCGAAATTTCGGTAGCCGTAGGTATGGGTCACCGAGTTCACGCACCAGGTGATGTGGAGCATGAGCGTGGCGCGCATGAATCCGCCCCAGAGGAGCCAGGACCAACCCCCGAGTAGGTACAGGATCGGCAGCAGCGAGAACGCGATCGGCAAATGATGACGATGGAGAAAACGGTAGTAGCTCTGCTGCGCAAGATCGGGCGCAAAGCGAAACATCTGCGCTTCGGTATGTTCGGGTCCGCGGCGATAAAGAAGATGGCCCATGTGGACGTAGAAGAAACCCCGTCGCGAATTGTGGGGATCCCGGTCCGTGTCCGAATGCTGATGATGCCTGCGGTGCTCGGCCACCCACGCAATCGGCGAACCTTGTCCAGAGAGGGTGCCGAAAGTGGCGAGCGCGTACTCGAAGATCCGCGGCACCTTAAACGCCCTGTGGGTCAGGAGTCGATGGTAGGTCATGTTGATCCCAATGGGACTGATCGTAAAGAGTAGGACGAGGCAAACGGCGAGTGCCGGCCAGGTGAAGAAGGGGAGTGCGATGAGAGCCCCCAGGTGGACGAAGCTCATCCAAAAGACCGCGGACGGATCGATTTTTTTCAAAAAGGCTGCCCCCGCCTCGGCAAGCGCTCATCAATAAGCGTCGACAGAGACCCTCTTCAGGGTACGCGAGGAAAGAGGAGGGAGCAATGGCGCGAGGTCCTTCTCGCACTCGGGGGAGCAGGGGGAGCGTTTCAGCAGTGGACTTGAGTGTCGTGGGCTATGGCTTCGAGTTTGGTGGGTTTTCAATTGAGACGCGCTTCGCGAATTCCACGCGGAACTCGTCTCGAGTCGAAACGAGCAGAATATAATCCAGGTTGTCCGGCGTGATTCCGCGAAGGCCGTTCTCCATCAGCACGTAATTCACTTGCGACATGAAGAGGGAGAAGTTCAGGCGGCGGAACGGATGGCACCGGACCGTGTAATAGAGATAGTCCGACATGCCTTCAACGACATCGGCGGAGGTCGCTCGCCCGTCCTTCATTCTGTCTCGAACGCGCCTCATCGTCTTGCCCGCAACGGCGAGGTAGGACTGAATGTCGTCCGCGTAGTCAATTTCTAGATAGGTATTCGTCAGTTGTTGGTACGGCTGAGCCTTCTTTCCGACGCCGACCACCCGGATCGGATGGGGAAGCTCATAGATCTGGGTCTTCCCGGACTTCTCGAGCGCACGCAAGTTTTTGGCGGCCGTTGGAGGGATCTCTCCGCGCAAGTGCTTTTCAAACCAAACGGGCGTGGCAATGACCATGAGATTCGGACCGAGTTCGTTGCGCAGGAGGCCTGGATAGGGATTCGTTTCGGACGCAGACGCTCCTCCGTAAGTGCGACCTCCGTCTCGGCCTTGGGCGAGCACCCGATGCTGCTCCCGGAGCATTGCCTCGAAGGCACCCGACTTGCGACCCTGAAACCAGGGGTCAAAGACGTCGGCTACGCTCTCGTGCAAGTTCTGTAGAAAGTTCGGACTGGAGAGCTTCTTCTGATGGGGATCCCTGAGTGAGAGCCGCCTCCACTCCATGTCGTCCCAATGGAGCCGAGTGAGCGCGCCCGATGAGCGCGGTTCTGCCTCTGCGAGCTTCTGACTTAGGGCGCGCGTGAAGCACGTGAGCGACGACTCAGCTGAAGAGGCCTGAGTCGATACGAGGATGCTGGCCGCAGCGACAAGCGCGCGGAAACTCTTTCGCAAATGAGGGTCAAGAGGACGGCCCAGGCGCATGCGGGTCCCTTCTTCATCCTTTCGGTAGATACGTGACCGAAATCAAGTTGAGGCGCCCTCGGGCGAACTGAGTCTGGCCTAATCGGAGGTAAAAAATATGTGTTAAATATCTGAAAACATTAGTCTAAAATAGTTATAGCGAAAAAAAGAGTTTTTCGTCATAGTTGGACTCAAATGGCTGGCACTCTCACCGCAGATCTCATGAGGCAATCCCTCCAGGCGCTCGACGACATCCTTCCGCGCGCCGTGACGCTGATCATGGGCGGCGGCGGTGCGATGATTCTCGCGCACGGTTTCCCGCTCGCGACATCTGACATCGACGCGATTCCTAAACAGGGAATGGATATTTCTGAACTCGATCTTCTGGTGAAGCAAGTAGCGGAGAGCCACTGCCTTCCGGCCGATTGGCTGAACCCATACTTCTCCACGTTTGTTCACACTCTGCCTGCGGATTACGACCGGCGGCTGATCGAGGTCTTTCAAGGCAAACACCTGAATGTGCTCGCACTTGGAAAAGAAGAGATGCTGATCATGAAATGCTTCGCGCATCGAAGCAAAGACGTCGGGCACGCCAAGGCCCTGCTTCGCGGCGGTGCAGACGCGACTTTCGTCGGTGATCACATCGAGAGTCTTCTCAAAAAGCGCATTCAAGGCGCGCAAGCCGCGCTCGATTTTTTGGATGATGTCCAAGAGCAGCTTTGATTGCTCGCCGAGGGAGGCTCTGATCCATGCTCGGTTTGAAAAAGATCCCCCAGATCAGCGAGCTCGCCGCGGCCTATACTCGCCTCAGCGCCGGGACACCTCTTTCCGAAGAGCGGCTATCTCAGTTTGCTCAATGGACTCGCTTTGATCCTCGCCTCGGAGAGATCTGGGTTCAGCACCTCTCGGCGCACTGGAAGCTGATCTCACCGGTCAAGCTCAACCATTTTGCGAAGCAATCCGAATGGCCCGCCGTCCTCGGGGTGCTTTTATCGATGATTCGTCCTACTGAGCGCGCGCTCTATGATGGCTGGGTCGCCTGTGCGACAGCGGGACTGAGGCCCGCTCAAGGCGAGCAGTTCTTCATTGGGATTCACGCTTTTGCGGGGCGAGAGATGCGGCGTGCTTCCTTGCTCTCGTCTCGGCCCTATCGGGACTGGGGATTTCTCGGAACGGATCTTCTCATCAACAAGCAGCCCAGCGCCCGGAAAACTTATCTCACCCGCACCCAAAGAATGGGCGTCCTTGAGGGTCTTCGCGCCACCCATCGACGTATCCGCGTGAAGGACTATCTTGAAGCCACTCACGGGCTGGTCTCCCTGAGACAAGCGCAGCTTGATCTGCGAGCCTCGGGCCTCAAGATCGAAGGAAAGACGCGCAACCGTGTCTATGTCACCCGCAAGCGAAAGAAGGCTGAGCTAACCTGAGCCCATCCGCAAGTGATCAGTTAGTGACCGAAGCACTCCGTCGCTTCGATCGCGCTTTCTGCGTAACGATTAGTTGAAGAGCAGGTTTCCCTCGAGCGTTTTGCACTCCAGGGTTTCAGAGATTTTGGCTTTGCTGGCGCCGATGGACAGGTTCCCTTTGATCATCGCCTTCTCGGTGCCGTAGGTCACGAAAAGCTCGCCCACAAAGGCGGCCTTTTGATCGGTCGAAATGGCTTTCAGATAGGTCGCTTCTTCGGGCTGGCTGGCCAGGAGAAGGTGTCCACCGATCAGAACCTTCACGTCGGTCTCACGATCCTCAGCACCGACACGGTGCTCGTAGACGTTGACGGCGATTTTATCATTCGCGCAGAGCATCCAAGTGCTGTCGGCGGCGAAGGCGGCGGTGGACGCGACCAAGGCGAGAGCGGAGAAGGCGAAAATAGAAGATTTCATTACACTTTCCTCTGGGTAGATTCGTTACTAGGTAAACAAGGGCTATATAAAAAATAACGCATAATGTCAATTCGGGACCGGAGGCACGGCCAGCGTTGGGGTTTTTGATCGCGTGAGGGTCGCCGCCGTCGATGGAGGGGTGGGGGCTTGCGCTCGAAAGGGGATTTGCATCTTCAGGGCGTGGCGTCCGCGCATAGTATTCGGTTTCGAGTGTAAGGTTTGCTTTACGTCTACTTTTGTGTAAAGTATGCTTTACGTATGCTTGAGAACTGCTTGAAAGAGCTGCGTTTGAAGAAAGAGATCACGCAAATCTCTCTGGCCGAATCGGTCGGCGTCTCGCGCCAGACGATTCACGCGATTGAGACCAGCAAGTACGTTCCATCCGTCGAGTTGGCGTTGAAGATCGCCAAACTTCTGCGCCTGGCGGTTGAGGACATCTTCAAGCTGAAGAAGATCTAGGAGTCGCTATGCAATGGCACAATCTCGTCGGTGCGTTTTTAATCTTCATGCTCTGGGCGTTTTTGACCTTTAGACAAAAG
>JBEIOW010000391.1:0-2921 GCA_040377385.1 Bacteriovoracaceae bacterium
AACTCTCCGGTGGTGAAAAGCAGCGCGTTTCGATCGCGCGCGCTTTCCTGCGCTCATCCCCGATCTTGATTCTCGACGAAGCCACCTCGAGCCTGGATAATCATTCGGAGCGCGCGGTTCAGGAGGCGATCGAGGAATTGATGCAAGACCGCACGACACTCGTCATCGCGCACCGCCTTTCGACGATCCGCAATTGCGACCGAATCCTCGTCCTTCGTGAAGGTCGCATCGTGGAACAAGGCACGTTCGACGAACTGATGGCGAACAAGTCGGAATTCTATCGCCTGCAGACGCTGCAGGACGGCGGACCGATCCCTTAGAACCGAACATTCCTGAGGAAGAAGTAGTTCAGCGGCGTGATCGAAAGCTCACGCACGCGTGGGCCTACCAGCACCGTATTCTTGCGATGATAGAGCGGGACAATCACCGCGTGCTCGTCGAGCAAGAGTTTCTCCGCGCGCTGATCTAACGTGCGCTTGGCGCTCGCGTCCGCGCTGGCCCGGCTCTGGGCGATCAGCCCATCGAATTCCCTCGACGACCATCCCGTGACGTTCAACTTGTTTCGCGACTCAAAGACCTCGAGGAAATTCAGCGCATCCGGATAATCCGCTCCCCAGCGACTGACGAAGACATCGAATTTGCCCGCGCGCAGTTGGGTTTGAAACTGCGTGGCGCTCTCGATCACGCGAGGCTCCACCTCGATTCCGAGTTTCTGTCGCAGCTGAGATTGAAGCAGGCGCGCGAGCGGCTCCCCTCCATCCGCAGACATGATGAGAAGCTCCAGCTTTGGAAGTTTAGTCCCTTCCGGAAAGCCCGCCTTCGACAGGGCCCCCCGCGCCGCATACAGAGTGCCCGAAAGAAACGGAGCGCTCGACGCACCGTCGATTCCCGGCGGGACGAAGCCAGCCGCCGCGGATTGCCCCCCTTGCAAGACGGAAGGAATCTCACTCCGTGCGATCGCGTAGGCGATGGCCTTGCGCACTCCGGCTTCCTTGAGAGGACCCTTTCGTGCGTTGAATCCCAGATAGTAGGTCGCCAGATAGGGAAACTGCGCCACCCGCGCGCCCGGTTGGGCGGATGTTCCCTGCGATGCCTGTCGAAGCAGATCTTCGGTCGTCGCATTCAGGAGCACATCCTCTTTTCCAGCCGCAAAATCCACCCGCGCGCGCTTCTCATCGGGTTCGATGCGAATCTCCGCACGAGACGGGCCCGCCGCGGGCGCCCAGTACGAAGGATTCCGCTCGAGCGTCAGCTGGCTTCCTTTTTTCCATTCGGCGAGACGGTAGGGTCCGACGACCGCGAGATTCGCGGGACTGGTCCATGCCTTGCCGTGCTTTTGGATCAAGTCGCTACGAATGGGAAATGTGACCCAGAACGTGAGCAGGTGGAGAAACCTCGACGACGGCGCGCGCAGCTTCACTTCGAGCGAGCTTTCGGTGATCGCGCGCGCCGCGACCGCCGATGCCGCGGCTTTCCCGCGAGAGAACGCCTCAGCGCCCTCGATCTCCGAAAGGAAGCTCGCGTAGTCCGAACGAGTCTTGGGATCCAGCAACCGAATCCACGAATCGACGAAATCCTGTGCACGCAATTTGCGCCCATCGCTCCACTTCACGTTCTCCCGCAATTCGAAGCGATAGATTTTTCCATCCGGGCTGACCGTCCAAGAGGACGCCAAAGCGGGCTCCGGCTTCAGCTCCGCCGAATGTCTCACGAGGCCTTCCATGAGATTCAGGATCACGTAGGTTTCACTCGAGCTCCGCGCGAGCGTCCAATCTAGGGTCGCTGGATCCGATGCGATGCGGAACCGGAAGTCGACCGGCGAGGTCGCCGCGAAAAGCGGAGAACTGAGCCCCACCGTCAAGACCATGACGAAAGCTTGAAGCATGCGCATGAATCCAGTTTTGCCGCGAGACACTGGAATGTCCACGCGGTTCGGGTGAAAATCATTCCATGACTTCTATTCGCAAAATCGCCCTGTTCTCCGTCCTTTTGGCTTCGCTTCCTGCCTTCGGCGCCGAAGACTCCTTTGAAATCGAGATGCGCTGCCTGAGCAAACTGCAAGCCATCTTGCACTACAATGAACGCGCCGTGAACCCAGCCTTCGACGATAAGTTTAAGGCACAGGCGTGTACGGCCGCCGCAGAGAAACGTCTCGGCCTCGGCGATCGTGTTGGGCACGCCGTGTTCGGCGCACCCAACAATCTCCACGATGAGAGCGCGGTACTCCTGCGAGGCACCCGCCGCACTCAACGCGGGATCGAGCACGGGTTCTATACGTATACGGAAAACGCGATCTTCTTCACGAAGGTCGATAAAAATCGCCTGATGGTGATGAACCCCAAGCCCGGCACCTCTCCTGATCCTTGGATTGGTAAGATCCTGGTGCCCGGCCGTGGTCGCAAAGAGCGCTTGATCAATCTTCAAGTATACCCGGCGGAGATCACGACGAGCAAAAAGCCGGACGAAGCGATCGAGAACTCCGGAATTCTTTTCTCCCAGCTCCGCCCTTGGCGCTCCGAGTTCGAAAAGGACCAGATGCGGGATGCGCTCAATTCCGGAAACGTTCTCTCTCTCAAATCCGAGATCGCGATGACCGAGCCGCTGAAGGATGAGTTTAAGAAGATCTACCGCGCCTCGGCCAGCTGCCTCGCCCCGATGCTCAAGACCTACCAAGAGACCGTCGCCCAACAAGGCAATCATCGGGGAACGACCGACCAAGTTGCTTTCCTCAACTGGCTCTCGAGCGATCTTGGAGACTCCTGCGTCCGGATGGACGCCTCCGCCGGGAAGATGATCTCCGCAGCCCAGGCCGAAGCCCGCCGAATCTACGCCAACGGCGTTCCCGGCTCCTCCGGTGGTACCGGCGGACGCGCGGGCGGCGGCTGATAACGCGTTGAGTTGACCACACTTTCCGGCCATTC
>JBEIOW010000156.1:0-5506 GCA_040377385.1 Bacteriovoracaceae bacterium
CGTGCCGTGGCTTTTCGGGGGCGCGATCGTGACTACCGGATCGCCGACCTCACGACTCCGTCCTCGGTGCGCGAAACGGCGCTCATTCGTCGTCTCAACTCGGAACGCTACTCGCGCATTCTCGCTGACCTGCAGCCTGGAGCCACGTATTCCGGCTCCTTTGCGTCCATGCGAGAACAGATCGACTTGATCCCGCTCAAACCGGGAGAAAGAATCGCGATGGCAGGAGACGCGAAAGGCGCGGGGGACGCCAACGCCTCTATTTTTAAAGTTGTTCCACCCGCCATGCTTTTGCTTTTCATCTTTCTTTTGATCCAGTTCCGATCCTTCCGTAAGGTGCTGATCGTAATGCTTGCGTTGCCAGTCACGATTCTCGGTGTTTTTCCGGGCTTGTGGCTGGGCAACTCCCCCTTTGGATTCATGTCACTGCTCGGGATTCTCGCACTCGTCGGGATCGCGGTGAACAACATCATCCTGCTATTGGAGGCGATGGAGTCGAGAGAGTCGATCACTCAGGCAATCTCCACCCGATTCCGGGCGATTTTTCTCACGACCGTGCTGACCTTACTCGGCCTTGTCCCACTGACCCTAGAGTCATCCACGCTTTGGCCGCCCCTGGCATGGACGATGATCTCTGGTTTGATCACCGGCACTTTAGCCACCCTGATCGTCGTCCCAGGACTCTATCGACTCTTCTTTCATTCCCACTCGGGCTCGCTCTTGCGGCGAGCGCGAGGGACGGCGGTGGCGATCACCGCCCTGATCCTTGCGGGAATCATCACACTTCAGGCCACTCCCCTCGCCCAAGCGGAAGAACCGTCCGGTTCTCCAACGACTCCCTCTTGGTCGCTCGATCAATTGATGGATCGGGCCGCCCTCACCGCCGAAGATCAGGGAGCAGAGGCGGCACGGGAGTCCGCGGCCGAACTCCTGACTGCGTCCCACCGAAGAGCTTTCCTGCCTAGCGTGGTCGTCGGTGGGGAAGCTTTCGTTCGAGACAGAAACCTCACCGTGTTTGCGTCCCCGGGTCAAATAGCGGTCGCAGAGCAGAAGCGACGCCTCGAAGCCCAGATAGAGCTCAAGCAACCCCTCCTCGATTGGCGCTGGATGAGCCACGAGCGAGCGGCGAGCCAACTCGAGGACAGCGCCGCACGCCGTCGCCGCTCACATACCCGAGGCGAGATCCGTTACGGCGTCGCCGGACAGGCCATCGGTATCTTAATCCTCGAAAAGCATGCGCACTTCTTTCAGGAATCGATCGACTTGCTCCTCAAACGCCGCCGAGATGCCAGCCGGCTCATCGACAAGGGCCGTCTCGCTCGCTCCGATCTGTTGAAGATCGATCTTTCTCTGGAACGCCTCCGGCAAAAATCTGAGGAAACCGATGGCCAAATCCGCACCCGTCGCGCCGAACTTGCCGCATGGCTCAGACTGAACGCCGAGCAACTCCGGTTGATTCTCGCTCCTCCAGTTCCCAGCAGCCCGTCTCCGGCACTTGCCCCAGACCTGACACCCAGAGCGTCTCTTCCCCCTGGAGATATTCTTGCGCTCAGGGACCAAAGCGCAGCTCTGGATCGGCGAGCAAAAGGGGTCAGCGCCTCGTGGTTCCCATCCCTGCACCTCTTTGCGCGCGGCACCACAATTGACGGCACCACGGTTCGGGAGCGGGTCTGGGGTGAGGCCGGGATCGGGCTGCGCTGGGAGCTTTTCGGCCAAGGCGAACGCGGCCCCCAAGCGCGTGCCCTTGCTCTCCAAAGCATCGCCGTCGACCGACAGGCCGAGTCGGAAGCAAGAAAGCGCGAATTTGAAATCCAAGACGCAGCGCAAGCATTACGCGATCGTCTCCGACTCCACGCTAGACTCACCCAACTCGAACCGACGGCCGCACGCAATCGCGATAGTGAAGCGATTCGCTACTTCGAAGGTCGCGGAAGCCTCAACGACCTCGTCGAGGCGGATCAGCTTCGACTTGAAATTGCTCGCGACGAGTCGATATCCAAGCTAGAAGCCAGTTTGGAGTGCCTCCGTCTCAATTCCCTCAAAGGAGAAGAAGTCAAAGAACGATGCGCACCTTGAAATCCCCGCGGCGCCCCCCCTCTCGGGACGCCGGGCCTTCTCTCCGCGACCGCCTCATGAGCGCAGCGCTTTCGCAGATCAAGAGCGATGGCGCGCACGCTCTATCGATTCGATCCGTCGCCAAATCGGCCGGATGCAGCCCCATGGCGACTTATCGTCACTTTGAATCGAAGGAAGCACTTTTCGCGGCGATTGCTTCAGACGGGTTCATTGAGCTTCGCGGCGAGATTGACGCCGTCGTAGCGGCACACCCGCACGATCCACTGAAGCAGCTGGAAGAGGTCGGCAACCGTTATATCAGGCTCGCCCTCAGGAAACCCGAGCACCTCCGAATCATGTTCGGGTCGTTTATCCCCAACCACGACGATTTCGACGATCTGGAGAAATGCGGGGATAGCGCTTTCGAGGGCCTGGTCGAAGTCGTGAAGCGGTGCCAGGCTGCGGGTTTATTTCCCGAAGGGGATCCTTTAGCCAAGGCCATCGCGAGCTGGTCGATCGTCCATGGCTTCGCGATGCTCTTGATTAATGGCAACCTCGACTTCTTGGGAATCACCCTGAAGAACTACGAGACCTTCGGTGCGTTTGTCGCGCGCTCGATCATCCATGGACTCGTGGCTCCAGAAGATAAAAGTGCCCTACCGTTGCTGAAGGACTGAAGCGTCCACTCAGGGGGCGCTGAATTTAAAGGGCCAAAACGAGGTGTTGAATATGATCCCAGAGCTAAAAAAAATTGAATGCTGCACCTTGTTTGTCGAAGACCTGACCTCGACGAGAGCCTTTTACGAGAATGTTTTTGGATTGAAGGTCGTCTACGAAGACTCGGTTTCTGCCGTCTTGAAACTCGAAAATCTGATGATCAATCTATTGCAGATCACGGAGGCACCTCAATTGGTTGAACCGGCTCCAGTAGCCCGTCAGGCCAGCGGATCTCGCTTGATGTTCACCGTGCTCGTCAAAGATGTGGATTGGGTTTGTGAGCGGCTTCGCGAACACCAGGTCCCGCTGCTGAATGGGCCCATCGATCGTCCCTGGGGGCGTCGAACTGTCGCCTTCGCAGACCCTGCCGGAAATGCATGGGAAGTCGCTCAAGAAATCGGATGAAACTGCGGGAGAAATCCGCCTAGGTCTTCATGGAATAAGTGAGAAGCATATTGCCGCTTTTCATAGCCTGCGAAGACTCGAGATGAAGTGACTGATTTTTCGACAGCCCCGAGAAGATTGGCACCCCGCTCCCCAACACAACGGGATTGACCAGAAACGTATAGGTGTCGATCAGACCTGCATCGGCGAGATGCGTGACGATTTGACCACTTCCTAAAATCGTTAAGTCCGCTCCCGACTCGCGCTTCATCGTGCGAACGGCGTCGAGAATATTCGCTTTGATCAATACGGTGTTTTTCCAGTCGGCCCGATCGAGCCTTCTTGAGAAGACGACCTTCTTGGATTCATTCATGCCCTTGGCGGTCACGGGATCGTTCTTCATGGCTTCATCCGAAGTCCAGTATTGGGCCATCATCTCGTAGGTGACCCGTCCGAACAGAAGCGTGTTTCCGCGGCTAGCGAGGTCATTGGAGAGCCTTTGCTCGTCCTCGCCGAAGTGATGCCAGGAGAGGTCTTCGTTCTGACCCTTGTAGAAACCATTGAGAGTGAGGAAGCTGAAGACGCCGAGTTTCGCCATGGGTTTAGGGTAGCGAAGAATACCTCTGGATCAAGTTTTGTTGGTAGCGGAAGCCACCCTTCAGACGTACCGCCCATTCCGGTCTCACTGCAGACCGCGTTGACTTGACCTCTACGCGTTTCGATGCAATTTTCCACTCGATGAACCTTGGATACATTCTGATGTACGTGGAGGATGTTCAGAAGACGACCGCGTTCTACGAACGCGCATTCGGAATTAAGACCGCGTTTCTGCACGAGTCAGGCACCTACGCCGAGATGGAAACGGGTCAGACGCGTCTCGGGTTTGTTTCGCTGGCGCTAGCGAAAGAAAGCACTGAGTTCGAAGCAGTTCGAAGAGAGCGACCAGCTCCCGGCATCGAAGTGGGATTCGTCACCCCAGAAATCAATCAAGCCTACGATCGCGCGCTGGGAGAGGGCGCGCTCGCAGTACTAGCTCCGAAGATGAAGCCTTGGGGCCAGTGGGTTTCTTACGTTCGCGACATCAATGGATTTTTGGTAGAAATCTGTACATCGGTGGACCCGACGCTCGCGTCTGATTGAGCCCTTGAAACAAGCGAAGTCATTCAGCCAATGCCCAAGCTTCTCGTAGCCAACTGGTCAACGGTTCTTCAACCTCATCCCGGTGTTTCAGCACAAGCGTGTGAGCGAATTTGGTTCGGGTGGAGTCCTGAACGCGCTTAATCATCGGGTGCTTCAAGCTTCTGTCTAGGAAGAAACAAAGCTCGAGCCCCTTCGCTTTCGGACGCACAAAGAGATAACAGATCCGGCGAGCAAACATGATCGCTTTGGCAGAAGCGTAAATCCGGTTCGGCCCAAGCCCTGAAGCGTATTCGCGGAGAGCAGACCATGCTTCCAGCCCCTCCTCATCCAGAATCTGGATCAAGTCGTGCTCAGTAGGTACCGCACAGACATGGGACTTCCTTAGCTTTAACTGGATATATCCCAGGCATTGTTTGCATTTGAAGTACGCTGCTCGAGTCGATTTACGCGCGGATTCCTTTTCTACTTTCGACTTCGATTTTCTTTTGGCAAGCGGCATGAGGACAGCCTAGTGATTTCCAGATGAAGGTTTTGGAGGTCGCTTCTTTCGATCTACCGGGAAGTTTGCTCGGAGTCCAACCGCTGCCATCTCGACGATCTCGCGGATGCGACCGATGCGAGTCTCCGGCCGCTGTTCAGCCATGTCGTGATCTTAACCTAAACTTAAGGTCAGTCCCGCGGGGAAGGGAGACTTGAGTCGCCCCAGTCTCGCCCCCCCAACAGGCCAACCTGATTTGAAGTGAGCTGCTTGGGCAAGAGCAGCTGGACACACTCAAAGCTGCGCGATGCCCCCGTCGACCGAGATGTTAGACCCCAGAATGAAGGAAGAGTCGTCCGAAGCGAGAAAAAGTACGGTCTTCGCGATCTCGCTGACGGTGCCCAGACGTTTCAACGGAACGCCCGAAGCCATGCCGTTCTGCATTTCTTTGACCTGTTCTTTGGTCCCGCCCATCCGCGCAAAGATCGGGGTCTCGATGGGACCTGGGCTCAAGGTGTTGACGCGGATATTCTTGCTCAAAAGATCCATCGAGAGAGTCTTAGCCATGTTCACGACTGCGGCTTTAGTCGCACTATAAACGGCGGAGGCCGGAAACCCTTTTTGAGCGACTACGGATCCGTTCAAAACGATCGAGCCTCCACTTTTGAAGAGGGGCGCAATCTTTTGCACGAGGAAGAGCGGACCTTTGACGTTGGTATTGAAGGTGTCGTC
>JBEIOW010000314.1:0-3556 GCA_040377385.1 Bacteriovoracaceae bacterium
CCGACGTCGCCTATCACCTGATGGGCTCCGAACCCCCTCAACTCAACGGCATGAAGGCCACTGACCAAGCGAGCTTCTTCGTGCTCGGCCACGTCATGGAAGGCCTCACTCGCGTCGGCAAAGATGGCGGCGTGATTCCCGGCATCGCCGAGAGCTGGACCGTGAATGACAAAGGCGCGACCTTCAAGCTGCGCGCCGGCGCCAAATGGAGCGATGGCCAGCCCGTCACCGCGAAAGACTTCGTCTTCGCCTGGCGCACGGTCGTCGATCCGGCGACCGCTTCGGAATACGCGTTCATCCTGCACTACGTGAAAAACGGTAAAGCCATCACCGAGGGCAAAATGAAGCCCGAGCAGCTCGGCGTGACCGCCGTCGACGATACGACCCTCAAAGTCGACTTCGAAAAGCCATGCGGCTACTTCCCGGCGCTCACCGCGTTCGCGACGTACTACCCAGTGCGCGAAGACTTCTTCAAAACCCGTGGCGAGAAGTACGGCGCGGAAGCGACCGACCTGCTCTACAATGGTCCTTTCACCATCACGAAGTGGACCCACGGCGCAGCGATGCGCTTTGACAAAAACCCAAGCTATTGGAACGCCGCCGCGATCAAACTCAAGGCGATCGACGTCCCGTCGATCACCAACGACAACAACGCGCGCTTCAACTTCTTCAAGGATCGTAAAATCGACATCCTCGAAAGCCTGAGCAAGGACGACCTGCCGAAAGCGCTCGCTGAGAAGTTCGAGCTTCGCCAGCACCTCGATGGCTCGCTCTGGTACCACGAGTACAACTTCCGCAAGGGCAAGCCGACGACCAACAAAAACCTGCGCTACGCGATGAAGCACACGTTCAATCCGCAGGAGTTCATCTCGAAGGTCATCGGGATCCCCGGTACGGTTGCCGCCAACGGCCTCATCCCGAGCTGGATGAACGGCATCAGCGGCAAAATCCGCGAAGAATACCCGATCCCCGCGCAGACCCAGAACCTGGAGCTCGCGAAGGAATTCCTCGAGAAGGCCAAGAAAGAACTCGGCGGATCGATTCCTCCCCTCGTCTGGCTCACGGGCGACAGCCCGACTTCGGCCAAAGAAGCGGAATACTTCCAGGAGCTCTACAAGCGCCACCTGGGCATCGAACTCCGGATCGACAAACAGATCTTCAAGCAGCGCTTGGCCAAAATGAGTGCTGGCGAGTTCGACATCGTCTCCGCCGGCTGGGGTCCTGACTACGCTGACCCGATGACCTTCGCTGACCTGTGGACCAGCTGGAACGAGAACAACCGCGGGAAATGGTCCAACAAGGAATACGACGCCCTCATCAACAAAGCCCTCAACACCTCGGACCAAAAGGTCCGGATGAAGGCGATGATGGATGCCGAGAAAATCGGTCTCGAAGACCTCGTCGTCACCCCTTCGTTCGAGCGCACGATCATGTGGATCGCGCACCCTCGCGTGAAAGGCATCGTTCGTCACCAGATCGGCCCCGATCCTGACTTCTACTGGGCCGAAATCGACAACGCGGCAAAGTAATTCGGAATGTCACGCCTGAGGGGCCCCCCGGAGAGATCCGGGGGGCCCCTTTGGTTAACCCAGTGTTTCGAATTCGTTACCGAAAGTCATGTAGACGCTCCGTCCTGAGTTTGGTAACGCAGCGTCAGACAAAATGACCGGGACCCACACCGCTCGATCCAACTAGATGAAGTGAGACTCTCCCCGCATGTGGAAGTACATCGCCAAGCGCGTCATCGCCGGAATAATTACGGTTTTCCTTCTGGCAACCGTCACGTTCACCGCCATGCACATGGTGCCCGGCGACCCTCTCCTCGGCAATAAAGCGACGAGCCCCGAGATCCGCGCCAATTTGGAGCGCCGCTACGGCCTCGATAAGCCGGTGATCATTCAATACGGCCTCTACCTCAAGAACATGGTCCAAGGGGACTTCGGGATCTCCTTCACGCAGCAAAACCGCGCGGTCAACGACATCATCCGCGACCATTTTCCCGTCTCTGCGACCCTCGGCGTGCTCGCCATCGTCATCGCGACCATCGGTGGGATTTTCTTCGGCTCCATTACGGCGCTCGCGCGCGGGAAGCTCACCGACAAAGTCGTGATGTTCCTCGTGATCCTCGGCATCTCGGTGCCGAACTTCGTCTTCGCAGCCATTGGGCAGTTCTTCGTGACGGAAATCAACCAAGCCACCGGTGTGGAAATTCTGCCCGTGGGCGGCTGGGGAACGTTCAAACACATGCTCCTCCCGGCCCTTGTGCTGGGCTTGGGGACGCTGGCGTTCCTCACGCGCCTGGAGCGCTCATCTCTGCTGGAGATCGTTCACCAGGATTACATCCGAACGGCCAAAGCCAAGGGCGTGCCCGCCACGCGCATCTTCTTCGTTCACCAGCTGCGCAACGCGATTCTGCCCGTCATCACCTTCCTCGGGCCCGCGATTGCGGCAATCACGACCGGCGGTTTCGTCGTCGAATCGGTGTTCGCGATTCCCGGTCTCGGCCGCTACTTCGTGCAGGCGGTCCAGCAGCTCGACTACACCGTCATCATGGGTCTGACGGTGTTCTACGGCTCCTTCCTGATTTTCATGGTCGTGGTGGTCGACATCCTTTACGGCGTGATCGATCCTCGAATTAGCCTCGGGAAGAAAGGGTAACCGGACATGAGTACGCCAACGAATCCCGGTACCTCGAACGATTCGCCTCACCTGCCCGCCTTCGCCTCGCTTGACGCCGTCCCGGCGCTAAGCCTCCCGCTTCACGAAGCGTTCCTGCCCGCACAGAAAGAACACTTCAAAGCCGGAGCCGGAAGGCCCTCGCTTTCTTACTGGCGGGACGCTTGGATTCGCCTCCGTAAGAACAATCAGGCGACGTTCTCGCTCTTCATTATTTTCGGGCTCACTCTTTTTGTCACGGTCGGGCCATTGCTTTGGACCGCTAGCTCCTCGACTCAAGAGCTCGAGCGCTCTTCGGAGCCACCTTCGCTAAAGGCCCGTAAAGCGGTGATCGTCGAGGGCACCACCCCGTTCCAGACCGAGATCGCGCCGGGCGTTCCCACCAAGGTCCCGGGTGCCGATGTGACGACGCTGGAAGCTCCGGCCACCTTGGAAGTCGTCGGATCCGCGACGACGGACCACGTCCGTATCCGTTGGTCCCCCGTTCCGGGTGCTTCGAGCTACGCCATCTATCGCGCCTCAAGCATGCCCGAAGACTTCACCCAGCTCGGCATTCCGCTCGCCGGAACTCCGGCCGGCAACCAGGTCAGCTTTGAAGACGCCATCGACCTGAAACCAGAGACTTACTTTTACACGGTCGTGGCTCGCACGAGCGAAGGCGAGCAGTCGCTGCGTTACAAGACCATCGAAGTCGAGATCGTGCGCACGATGTCCGTCGCGGAAGCCCAGGTCCTCGGTCTGAGCGCCCAGGTCGGCGAGAGCGTCGATCTTTCGATGCGACCTTTCGGCACCGACTCCCTCGGCCGCGATCTGCTTTCGCGAATGATGGAAGGTGGGCGCGTTTCGCTGTTCTTCGGATTCTTCGCACCGCTGCTTGCGA
>JBEIOW010000538.1:0-1990 GCA_040377385.1 Bacteriovoracaceae bacterium
CGCTTTTGTAATCAACGTGCCGTCTTCTAGGAATTTTGGATCTTCATAGGTCACGGTTTTGAGATTCGAGCAGCGCTCCAGTAAGAAGTCGAGGAGCGTGAACTGCTCTTCTTGAAGGATACCGTGGTGGAAGTCCATGAAACGATCGCCCACGATGGAGCATCCCGACAGGTGAATCTCCACGCACGATGGAAAAGGCAGGAGTTCTTCAAGCGATTCCAGCATGCGAACTCCGCGACGGCCCTGTCGCCACTGATAGCCGAGGATGTGTCCGGTATCGAGCACGCAGTCGACACCCGTGCGATGGATGCACTCGCGAAAGAATTCCAGTGCGCAGAGATCTCCGAGAAGGATCGTATTTCCTTCATTGAATCCGGGAAACTCCACCCGAAGCCGTGCTTCGAGCGCGCCTTGAAAAAAGCGAATATTCTCGCAAGCGGCCGCGAGGCCATCAGCCGTGAGAACCGGGGGGAGGGGATAGGCGAGGTTCTTCCCGAGGAGCGACCAGAGGCCGAGATCTTCGTTGATCCAACCCAGGCCGAGCGCGCGAGTGACGCGATTGGTGACTCGGGCGATGGCTTCCCGCGGGTAGTTCTCTTCCAGAGTTCCTAGATTCAAAAAAGTGTGATGAAGCCCCCAATCGCTGACCGAGGGCAGGTGCGATTGAAACTCGCGGTAGGCCGCGAGCATGGGGGTGAGGGCTTCATCGTTGTGGAGAAGGTCCGCGGTCCGGGGCTGGAGGCTGAAGAAGGCACTTTGGAAGTCTTCGTCGTGACGTCGTATGAATTGAGAGAGAGACGGCCGAAGCTTTTCCCGGCCAGTTTCGTCGACCACGAAGTCCCCGTTTTTACCCCAGTTCAGATCCATGCCCAGCCCCAAGCTCACGGCGCTGCTCCTTACTTGCTTTCGATGAGAGCGGCGATTTCGGCGAGCAGCTCGGCTTTCGCGCAATGTTCGGCCAGGGCTTTTTGTAGATCGGCCGGGCAGGCACCGTAGCAAGAGCCTCCCGGTGCGACCGTCGCCGTGAGGTTGGTCACGTCGAGGGTCTTGGTTTTGACGAGGATTTCGAGGTTCCGCTGAATTACTCTCGGATTGCAATTTGACCCGTCGTTTGGAAGCTGAACCGACGAACCGTTCGAGGAAGTGATCTCGGTTTGGATCGGCCCGATCGTGGCGAGAGCGCTCGCCGCGAAGAATGTCGATCCTGCGATCGTTGCCAGGGCTGATTTCTTGAAGACTTTCATTTTTTGGACTCCTTTGTTTTAGGCTTTTGCGCCGCCGCTATTGTCGCGGTGAAGGAGTCATACGTTTCAAGATCCATAACGACCAACAAGGGTCATTGATGAATCCCATAGGGAAATTTTATGGATGGGGGAGCACTAACTCCATCGGGATGGCACGAACCGGAAAGCCACCGATCAAATGGGATTGAATCGGCCCCCGCTCCACAAAACCCATTCGTCGATAGAAACCCTGCGCGGTGAGGGTGGAGTCGAGGCGGATTCGCTCGGCTCCGAAGGCTCTGGCTCTCTCGAGCATGAGGCGCGCGAGTTGAGTGCCCAGGCCTTTGCCGAGAACCTCAGGGGTGAGGTAAAGACCGTGCACGTAGCCTTGCTTCAGGCCGTTTTCTTCGAAAAGGCGAAGAAAGGCGTGACCGTGAATTTTTCCCTCGAGCTCCACGACCCAGATCGAATCTCTCTTGATGGATTCGATCCAGCGGTCTCCGAGGGGGCGCTTGCCCCAGCCGCGGATCTCCTCAGGCCCGTGATCCTTCACGCAGATCTCGTTAATCGAACGCATGTGTGCGGCGTGAATGGCGGCTTCATCTCCGGGGCGTGCGGGACGGATGAGGGGTTCGCTCATGGGGATGAGTCTAGCGCGAGGGTAAGAAAACAGAATGAAGATTTTGACGGGAGAGACGGTCGTTGCCCATCGTTTGACGCGCAATCCGTCTTTGTGAATTGAGAAGTAGGCAAGCCAGGCATCCCCC